>JACMKY010000570.1 GCA_014379925.1 Cytophagales bacterium
CTTTCGGGCTGCGCAACCGTATTCGGCGGCCCCCGAACCTCCTACCAGACGACTAAACCCGGGCCCGGCGAACCCAAGCGCGACCTGCGGGTGGGCGCACTCATTGCCGACATCCTGCTTTTCCCGCTTGGCCTCATCGTTGATTTCGCCACCGGCGCCATCTACACCCCGGCTCCGGCTACCAGATAGGTCCACCGTTTACTGAAAATCAAAAGCCGTGGCGGCCCGCTGCGGCTTTTGATTTTCAGTAAACGGTGGGTTTGGCAACGTTCCAAATAAAAATTTTCCGTCAGAAACTACGCTCCTGCCTTTGCCGGAGGGGCCTCACGGGTGGTGGGCGGACAAGATGCCGACTGGTAGATTCGTCCTACCTTTCACTGCGTGCCGGCCACCCCCAGGTAGTTGAACGGCGTGATCTTTCCCAATTCTTCCTTCACGGCTTCGCTCACTGCCAGGCCGTCGATGAACTGGCGGAGGACAGCGGCGGTGATTTTTTCGTTCGTCCGGGTGAGTGCCTTCAGGGCTTCGTAGGGCAGCGGGTACCCCTCGCGCCGCAAGATCGTCTGGATGCCTTCCGCCACCACCGCCCAGTTGTCCTCTAGGTCGGCCCGCAACGACGCCCGGTTGAGTTCGAGTTTGCCCAGGCCCTTCTGCAACGAGGCGAGGGCGATGACCGAATGCGCCAGGGGAACGCCGAGATTGCGCAGCACGGTGGAATCGGTCAGGTCGCGTTGCAGGCGGGAGATGGGCAGCTTGGCCGAGAAATGTTCCAGCAGGGCGTTGGCCACGCCCAGGTTGCCTTCCGAATTCTCGAAATCGATCGGATTCACCTTGTGCGGCATGGCCGACGAACCAACTTCGCCTTCCTTGATCTGCTGCTTGAAATACCCCATCGAAATGTATTGCCACGCGTCGCGGTTGAGGTTGATGAGAATGGTGTGAATGCGCCGGAGGGCGTCGCAGAGCGCGGCCAGGTGGTCGTAGTGCTCGATTTGCGTGGTGTATTGGCTGCGCACCAGCCCCAGCTTATCGGTTACGAAACGGTCGGCAAACCGGGGCCAGTCCACGTGGGGATACGCCACTACGTGGGCGTTGAAGTTGCCCGTGGCCCCGCCGAACTTGGCCGAATGCGGCACGGCCCGCAGCAGGTGTTGCTGGTTGTCCAGCCGCTCGCAGAAAACCAGGAGTTCCTTGCCCAGCGTGGTGGGCGACGCCGGCTGTCCGTGCGTGCGGGCGAGCATCGGCTCCGTTTTCCAGTCCTCCGCCCGGGCCCGGAGCTGGTCGGTCACTTGTTGGATCCGCGGCTCCACTTCGGCCTGCATCGCCTCCTTGAGCAGCAGCGGAATGGCCGTATTGTTGATGTCCTGCGAGGTGAGGCCGAAGTGAATGAATTCCTGGTAAGCCTCCAGGCCCAGTTGCCCGAATTTCTCCTTGAGAAAATACTCCACTGCCTTCACGTCGTGGTTGGTAATGGCCTCCTTCGCTTTGATTTGCCGGGCATCGGCTTCCGAAAACTGGCGGTAAAGCCCGCGCAGGGGGAGGTAGTGGTTCGGGTCGAAAGATTGGAGCCCGGGCAGGGGCAGCTCGCAGAGGGCGATGAAATACTCGATTTCCACCCGCACCCGGTAGCGGATCAGGCCGAATTCGGAGCAGTAGGCGGCCAGGGCAACCACCTGCCGGCGGTAGCGGCCATCCACGGGCGAGATGGCCGTAAGGGAATTTAATTCCATGCGTTGGGAAATAACGGGAGCGTCCGCCGGAAAGCGGGCAGCGGCCCAAATATCCGGATTATCTTGGCGCTTTGCTACCTTTGCGATCCAAAAGGAAGCAGGAAAAATGTCGCGGGTCGCAAGGCAGTCCTGGCTTGCCTCCCGACCAGGGGCAACCGCGGGCGCAACCGGAGGTGGCGTTTTCTAACCAGTTGCCGATTTATTCGTTATCCATGCGGATCGCTGCCTGGCCGACACCCGGCGCGCGGGGAACGGCTGGTCCGGCTGGCAACCCACTGCTTTTGACGCACGACGGTTTGTCCGATCCGCGACGATTTGTCCGGCACGCGACTTCCGGATGATGCACGACGATTTGTCCGACTTAAGGCTACTTGTAAATACTGCTCCATGGCTTATTACCAGCTAAAAGTAAAAGAGATTGTCCGGGAAACTTCCGACACCATCACCATTCACTTCGCCCAACCCGTTCCCCACCCGATTGCCTACCATCCCGGTCAGTTCCTCACCCTGCTGCTGGACATCGACGGGGAACGCGTGCGGCGTTCTTATTCCATGTGCAGTTCGCCCCACGCCGACCAGACCCTGGCCGTGTCGGTAAAAAGGGTTACGGGCGGCAAAGTATCCAACTTTCTCAACGATCGTTTGCGGACGGGCGATACGGTGGAGGTGATGGAGCCGACGGGTACTTTCACCCCGCAACTCAATCCCGCCCACCAGCGCCACATTGTCCTGCTCGGCGGCGGCAGCGGCATCACGCCCCTGATGTCGATCATCAAGTCGGTGTTGGCCACCGAAACGCGCAGCCAGGTTTCGCTCATCTACGGCAGCCGAAACCGCCGATCCATCATCTTCAAGGGGCAACTCGACGCCCTGCAAGCCAAGTACGGCGGGCGATTCCACGTGATTCACGTGCTGAGCCAATCCGAGGACGATTGGGAGGGTCACCGGGGCAGGCTCAACCAGACCCTGATCCTGAAGCTGTTGGAACAGTTGCCCGAATCGGACCAACCGACCACGGAGTATTACGTGTGCGGACCCGAAGGACTAATGGAAGAGGTGAAACGGGCATTGTCCATCCGGCGGGTTTCGCCGGAGCGCATCCACAAGGAGAGCTTTACGGCTCCCGTTCCCGTCGAAAAGCCAGCGGTGCTGGTGGCCGAAGCAGTAAGCAACGCAGTGGTGACGCGGGAAGTGACCGTTTTGTACGAAGGAAGCGAATACAAATTCACCGTTACGCCCAGGCAGACCATCCTGGAAGCGGCCCTGGACCTGGACATCGACCTGCCCTACTCCTGCCAGAGCGGTATGTGTACGGCCTGCATGGGCAAGTGCGTATCGGGACGGGTAAAGCTGGACGAAGAAGACGGCTTGTCGGAACGGGAGCGGAAAGAGGGATACGTGCTCACCTGCGTAGGCCACCCCCTCACCGACAACGTGGTGATTGAGATCGACTGAAAAAGCGGCCTTTCCAAATCCTGAAAATTCAGGATTTGGAAAGGCTGAGCGCTGGAAATTACTGCTCGGCCTGGGCGCTTTCGTCGTAGCCTTCCTCCTGCAAACCGTAGGGGCCATCGGTACGGGCCTCGTCCCCGGCGGAAGATTTCCCGGCTTCCTGCTGCAAATCCACGATACTTTCGTTGATGTCGTTCTTGTTGAGGGAAGCCTTTACCTGGTCTTCGTGCTCGCTTTTGTTCACGCCCGCGTCCTGCGTGGCGGTATTGGCCGACTTGGCTTGCTCCACTTTGTCCTTTTCCTGATCGTTGCGGTTGGTTTCGCGGAGGATTTTATCGTCCGACACGGGTTTTTCTTCGGTGGTTTTTTTGTTGGGTTCCATGGTCGTACTGGTTAAACGGTCATTTTGCGGGAAACGGAGAGGCGGGCGTATTTCGCGAGAAAATCTTCCCGGTTGGTTCCGCCGTTTCCGGATGAGCCGTGCGGAGGTATACGGACGAGCAAGTGGCAAGGTTGAAGCCAGGAATCCTCATCCTACCGGGATGTACACCACCTTTTTGGTCCCGAAGAACTCCTCCTGAAAATAACTGCCCAACTCAAAAACGCGGTACTTAAGGCGAAGCGCGGTGATTTCGCGCAGTTCTTCCGTCAGGTCGCCGCCCTTGAGGCAGAGGAGGCCGTTGCGCAACGGGTGTTGGTAGGGCTTGTTGATCTTGTTGCGCACCCAGCCGTAAAAAGGCGCCAAGTGCACCACGGCGCGGCTAACCACGAAGTCGTAGTGGGCGCGCAATTGCTCGGCCCGGACCTGCTCGGCCCGCGCGTTGACCAGTTCAAGCGCCTGGGCAACCGCCTGTACCACCTTGATTTTCTTGCCCACCGAATCGACCAGGTGAAACTCCACTTCCGGAAAGAGGATGGCGAGCGGAATACCCGGAAAGCCCCCACCCGTGCCCACGTCGAGTACGCGGGTGCCGGGCCGGAACCCGATCACTTTCGCAATACCCAGCGAATGCAGCACGTGGCGCTCGTAGAGCCGACCGATGTCCTGGCGGGAAATGACGTTGATCTGGGCGTTCCAGTGCCGGTAAAGTTCGTCCAACCGGGCAAACTGATCGCGCTGGTGCGGGGTGAGGTCGGGAAAATACCGGAGAATGAGTTCCAAGGGGGTTCGAAAGATTGCCGGTTGCAGGTTACAGGTTGATGAGTTACAGGTTGCAGGTTACAAGTTGCCGGTTGTAACTTGTAACTGTACTAGATTTCGAAGTTGTGCCCTTTTCTTTTCATACAAATGCTTTGTGGTCAGTTCACTAACCAACAAAAATAAGGAACAACCTAATCACCCAATACCTGCAACCTGTAACCGGCAACTTAAATCAAGTCTTTCTTGTCCTTCACCAGGTCGTAGAGCAGTTCGCGGGAGCGGTGCAATTGTGCCTTCACGGTGCCGAGCGGCGCGCCGATCTCGACGGCGATTTCCTCGTAAGACATCTCCCGGAAGTAGCGCAGGTTGACCAGCATCTGGTATTTGGGCGGTAATTTATTGATGACCAGTTGCATAAGTTCGGCCTTCTGGGTTTTGATTACTTTCTCCTGCGGGTCGGCCTCCAGGTCTTTGACGTCCATGCCCACGTCGTCGCCGTTGTCGTCCTTGAAGGAGGAACTAATGCTGGTGGTCTCCAGGCGTTTTTTACGGATGAAGTCAATGCAGTTGTTGGTGGCGATGCGGAAGAGCCAGGTACTGAAGGTGTAGTCTTTCTTGAATTTGTGCAGGCTCCGGAATGCCTTGGCGAACGCTTCGATCATCAGGTCTTCGGCATCGTCCACGTTCCGAACCATTTTAAGAATGGTGTGGTAAAGCGGTTTCTTGTATCGTTTCATCAACTCCGCGTACGCCTTCTCATCTCCGTGGTCCCTGGCCAGGTCAATAAGTTTGAAATCCTGCAGGGCTTTGTCGGAAAAATGCTTGTCTAATTCCATCGTATCTTCTTGGCAAAAAAGGCGGAAGTGCCCGTGAACAGGTAATAGAAAATGTACAGGAAATCGAAGACGGGAATGAGATACCACCCGAACCTGGCCTCGAGCCGACGGTGGATCTTGTCCAGGATAACCGTAAGGGCAACCATTCTGATCAAAAACGTTGCCACGGTTGCCGCGGCGTATTCCTGCCCGCCGAAAACCAGCAGGAGCGGAAACGAAAGCCAGAACCCCACCTGCGAAAGCGTCAGCAGGCCGAGCAGGAGTTTGTCGCGGAGCTTGTAGTGCTTGCCCACCGATAAATGCCGTTTCTTCTGGCGAAACCATTCCCGGAAAGTCACCTTGGGAATGGAAACCATGAACGATTCCGGTTTCAGGCACACCCCCACGTTGGTTCGGCTGGCCGCCTGACTGACGAACAGGTCGTCGTCGCCCCCCACTACCTGGAGGTGGTCATGAAAGCCATTGTAACGCAAGAACAACGATTTCTTGTACATCAGGTTACGCCCCACGCCCATGTAGGGAA
>JACMKY010000571.1 GCA_014379925.1 Cytophagales bacterium
ATGCTGCTCAACGCCCGTACGGACGAAAACGAAGCGTACCGGCTGCTTCAGCACGGCGGCCAGCAAATTCTGCGGAGCTTCGGAGTGGCAAAGCTGACCGACATTCCCCCGTCCTACTTCGATTGGATCGAACAGTTGCCCTCCTTCCTGCTGCTGGAAAACTACGTATTGGTGCACGCCGGGCTCAACTTCAAGCGGCCCGATCCCTTCGCCGACGAGCGGGCGATGCGCTGGATCCGCGATTCTCCGGTGGATCCCGAATTGATCGGCCACCGGGTACTCGTCCACGGCCACACGCCCATCAAGCTGGAAAGCATTCAACGTCAGTTGACGCAGGAACCGGTTACGGAAATTAACCTCGACGGGGGATGCGTGTATTCCGAACGGGAGGGGCAGGGCTATTTGGTCGCCTTTGAGCTGGGGAGCCGGGCGTTGGTCGCCCAGAAGAACGCGGAGAAATTGCCGCCCGATTAGAAAACGGATCCCGAGACAGCAAACCGGGTGTCGGCTCCCTTCGCCTTGCCCGACCGAAAAACGCCGCGGACCAATTGCTTGGCTCGCCCAGTTGAACCCGCCTTCGTCTTCGGGCCGGACGTTTCGCTGCCTTCGGGCAGAATCACCGGATTCTCGTCGGACCGCGCCTGGATGCCGAACAAGCATTGGGTAGGTCACGCGGTTTTTTACTGCGCGGGTGGTCGATCAGGATGAGCTCAGCTTCTGTCAACCCAGCCGGTCAATCCGGCCCTTTTCCAGCGCCTTTTCGGCAGTGGCGGCGAAGGCCCTCAGCAGGTGGATCAGCGGGGCGAAACGGGCGTCCTGGGTGAGGCCCTTCCGGTAACGGGCGTAGATCTGTTGAATGATTACGGCCGTCTTGAACAGCCCGTACGCGTAATAGAAGAGCAAATCCTTGATTTCCCGTCCGCTTCGGGCGGCGTAGTACTCGGCCACTTGCCCGCGGGTGAAGTTGCCGGGCAGTGCCGTAAGGCCGAACAGCCGCATCGGCTCGGGATCGGTTGCTTCAACCCAGTAGCTCAGGCAGGTACCCAGGTCCATCAACGGATCGCCCACCGTGGACAGCTCCCAGTCCAGGATGGCGGTGATTTCGGTAAGGTCCGGGTTGAGCACCACGTTGTCGTACTTGAAGTCGTTGTGAAGGAAGCTCACGTACCGTTCGGGCGGCAGGTGGGTGCAAAGCCAGTCGGCAATGGTGTCCATGGCGGCGATGTCGTCGGTCTGGGCGGCCCGGTAGCGTTTGGTCCAGCCCTCCACCTGCCGCTGCGCGTAGCCGACGGGCTTGCCCATGGCATTCAACCCCGTAGCCTCCAGGTCCACCGCGTGGATTTCGGCCAGGCTGTCGATCAACTTCTCCGACAGACGACGCATCACCCCGGGCGTCAGGGCTGGATTGTGCCCGGCAGGATGCCCGGCAGGATGTCGGACGTCTTCCGGGCGGAGGATCACGCCGCGCACCCGTTCCATCAGGTAGAACGGGGCCCCGAGCACCGAGGCGTTGCCGCAGTAAGCGACCGGCCGCGGGGCCTTCGGAAAGGCCTTGACCAACGCGGACAGCACCCGAAACTCCCGTTCCATGTCGTGTCCCGACTTGACGTTGGCTCCCAAGGGCGGACGGCGCAGCACGTACTCCTGGCCACCGAAGCGAATCAGGTAGGTCAGGTTGGAGAATCCACCCGGAAACTGCTGTATTTCCAGTTCACCGTTTTCGTTCAACTGGTCGGTCAAATAGGGCCGGAGCCGGGAGGCGTCCAGTTCTTCGCCGGTGCGGACGGATTGCGCCTGGTCTAGCATAGGGAGTCGGTTTTTCACGCAAAGGGCACTAAAGAAACGCAAAGTAGGTTTTTCCTGGTGCGCTTTGCGAAACCTTCGCGTTCTTTGCGTGGAATCTACCCAACCCGCCGACCAGACCCATGAATGCCTTGGACGCGAATTTCAAACTCGGTTTGCTCGGTGGCGGACAACTGGGCCGCATGCTGATTCAATCGGCCATTGATTTCAACCTGCACGTCTCCGTACTGGATGCCGACGCAGTGGCGCCGTGCCGGCCCCTGGCCCACGCATTCACGTTGGGCTCGCCCACTGATTTCGAGGCCGTGTACCGCTTCGGGCAGACCGTAGATATGCTCACCATTGAAATCGAAAACGTGAACGTGGAGGCGTTGGAGCGGTTGCAGGGCGAAGGCAAGCCCGTGTTTCCGCAGCCCGCCGTCATCCGGATTATTCAGGACAAGCGGGTGCAAAAGCAATTCTACCGCGACCACGGCCTTCCCACCGCCGACTTCGTGCTGACCAACGACCGCCAGGAGGTGCGGCAGCACACCCGTTTCCTGCCCGCTTTCCACAAGCTGGGCCGGGCGGGCTACGACGGGCACGGCGTGCAGCACCTGCGTTCAACGGCCGACCTGGACCGGGCCTTCGACGCGCCCGGCGTGTTGGAAAAAGCCGTGGACTTCGACCGCGAAATTTCCGTCATCGTGGCGCGCAACGGCCGGGGGGAAGTGGCTTCCTTTCCGACGGTGGAACTGGTCTTTCATCCCGAACATCACCTGGTCGAGTACCTGTTTGCGCCTTCTTTCCTGCCCGTTGGCCTGCAACAAAGGGCCGAAGCCCTGGCCGTGCGAACGGCGGAGCACCTGGGCATCGTGGGCCTGCTGGCCGTGGAGATGTTCGTGACCAAAACGGGCGAACTGCTGGTGAACGAGGTCGCGCCGCGCCCCCACAACAGCGGTCACCACACCCTCCGGGCCAACTACACCTCGCAGTTCGAGCAGCACCTGCGCGCCATCCTCCACCTCCCGCTCGGCGACCCGCGGGCGCACACGCCCGCCGCGATGGTGAACCTGCTGGGTGAAGCGGGCCACCACGGCGAAGCCCGCTACGAAGGAATGGAAGCAATCCTGGCGATGAAAGGCGTGTATCCGCACCTCTACGGCAAGCGATTCACCAAGCCTTTCCGCAAGATGGGCCACGTCACGATTCTGGACGCCGACCCCGAATCGCTGAAGAAGAAGGTGGAGGCGGTAAAAAATGGACTGAAGGTGGTGAGTGAATAACCAACCGGGTGTCGGCTTATCGACCGCTGGTGTTCCTGGACACGCCCCTTGGATTTCTCCGGCAAACTGATTATCCAGAGAGATGACCAGGAGAACCGCGATCCTCCTTGATTCCTTCCTCTGATCAATCGTGGTTCCGATTACCGCGGTAATCAGGAGAACCGCGCTACGGTCTGCGTTTCGGTTACGGGTTGTTTTCGTCCCGGATACTGGTTCAAGGCGACTTCCAGACAGGTCATGGCCCGACTCAAATCCGGGCGGTTGAGCACGTAGGCGATGCGTACTTCGTCGGTGCCCAGACCGGGGGTGGCGTAGAAACCGGCGGCGGGTGCCATCATCAGGGTCTGGCCCTGGTAACGGAACGATTCGAGCAACCACTGGCAGAAACTTTCGGAACTGTCCACGGGCAGGCGGGCGATCACGTAGAAAGCGCCGCCGGGGTTGGGACAATACACCCCGTCCATCCGATTCAGCGTTTCCACCAGGAAGTCACGGCGGGATTCGTATTCCCGGTGTACACTGGCCAGGTAAGTCGGCGGTACGTCCAGGGCGGCTTCGGCGGCGATCTGGCCGTAGGTGGAGGGGCTGATGCGGGCTTGGGCGAATTTGAGGGCGGTTTCAATCACTGCCCGGTTGCGGCTCACCAGGGCCCCGATCCGCGCGCCGCACACGCTGTAGCGTTTGGAGGTGGAATCGATCAGCACCGCGTGTTCGTCCAGACCGGACAGGTTGAGGGCGGAAACGTGGCGTTTGCCGTCGTAGCAAAATTCCCGGTACACCTCGTCCACCAACAGGTACAGGTTGTGTTGCTGCACGATGGTTTTCAGCGTTTGCAGTTCGGCTTCCGAATAGAGGTAGCCCGTTGGGTTATTGGGATTACAGATGAGGATGCCCTTGGTACGGGGGGTAATGAGCCGTTCGAAGGTTTCGATGGGCGGCAGCGCAAACGCGTCCTCAATGCGCGACGTGACGGGCTTGATCACTACGCCGGCGGTGTGCGCGAACCCGTTGAAGTTGGAATAAAAAGGTTCGGGAATGATGAGTTCGTCGCCCGGATCGAGGCAGGTCATGAAGGCAATCAGGATGGCCTCCGAGCAGCCCGTTGTAACCAAGATGTCCTCCGGCGTAACGGAGATGCCGAATTGGGCGTAGTACTGGACAAGTCGCCGCCGGTACGATTCCGTACCCGCCGAATGCGTATAAGCCAGCACGCGGATGTCGGCTTCCCGCACGGCTTGCAGCATCGCCGCGGGCGTTTCAATGTCGGGCTGTCCGATGTTGAGGTGGTAAATCTTGACTCCGGTTTTGGCGGCCTGGGTGGCAAACGTCTCCAGCTTGCGAATGGGGGAAGCGGGCATTCGGGTGCCTTTGGCAGAAATCTGGGGCATGCAGTGCGCGTTTTATCGTCCGTCAGCCGCGGGTGCTGGAACAACCCGCAAGGTAGGAGGTAAAACCGGAATCATCAGCAAGAAAAGGGCGCGAAGGCCGAAATACCCGGTGGCATTCGGCCCTTCGCGCCCACGCGGTCAGAATTTGAGGATACCGCCGAAAAAGGACACGAACTCGTCCACTTTGCCTTTGTTGAGGAACAGGTTTACCGTGCGTCCGGTCTTTTCCGACTCCACCAGGCCGCTTTCCGTCAGCAGTTTGATGTGGTGCGAAATGGAGGGCTGAGCCAGCGAAGTCAGTCGCTGGGCCTCGGCACACGTGATGCGGCCCTGACGGGCGATTTCCTGCAAAATGCGCAGGCGGTTGCGGTCTCCAACGGCCTTGGCGGCTTTGGCAATGAATTTTTCATCCAATACGGCTAACATAGATTCAGAAATTTTAGGGTGATTTTATAGGTTTTAGTCAAGGTATTGCTTGGATTGACGTACTCAGACTGCCAATGGATGAACCAATCACCGGGGTGACCGACCAAAGCATAGTCTCAATACTGGATTTCAATGCACGAATTGATTGCCGGGGCACTCGCATCCTCCATCCGCGGGAGATGAGTGGTCGCTTTCTCTACGCGCAACCTATGAAAATATTCTTTAAATTCCAAAAATTTAAATTTAGTGATTCTTTCGGTGACGGTAGCCCAACCGCTGGATGCGTTCTCTTACCTGACCCAGGTACACGTTCTTGGTTTTTTCGCTCAGGAAAGAGCGCCGGATCATCTCGCCGACGGCTTCTTCCCGGGCGATGGTTTCTTCCAGGAACCGCAGCACCCGCTTCTCTGCCATTTCGATGAGGAGGCCGAATTCGTGGAAATCATCCCAGGCGTAGTAGCCCCGCGCCGCGTAGCTGTCGGTCACGTAGTCGCCTTCGAAAAGATTGAGGGCCGTATCCGGCTCCATCGGGGAGTGGATGCGGGTGTTGAGCAAGTCGTACGCCGGGGTGAGGTTATAACCGCCGTAGGTGTTGTTGCGGAGTACCGAGAAATTCTTCAGGTGCGCGTCGCCGTTGTGGATGAGGTAGTTGAACAGGACGATCTTGAAGAAATTTTCTACCTCCACCTTGTAGGTACTCAGGTGCGTTTTCAGGTGCCCGGCAACGCCTTGGTAGCTGTATTGGTATTTGTAGTCCTTGCCGTCTTTCTCCTCGGTTTTCTGGGCCACCTGCGCCATGTCTTCCTGCAAAAGCTTGGTGCCGTCGGGCAACAGATCGAAGCGCTTGGTGAGGTAGGCGTAGCTGCCGTCCTGGAAACGCATCATGGCGTTGTCGGCCGTGGGCAAGCCGAAAACCTGCCGGGCCAGCTGCATGGAAAAGTGCTCGTTGGCCGGGGCTTCTTCCAGGTTCTGGAACGGACCGTAGGGAACCGGTTTCAGGATAAAGGTTCCTCCTTCATCGGTCAGTTCCAGTGCATCGCCCACCAGTTTGAGGGTGTGCTTGGTTTGCACGCCCGAGATCGAGATGCGGCTGGCCTGTGACATCCGCAGGTTGTATTCGGGCCGCGAGAAGGGCAGGACCGGATTCACCTTCCGACCCCCGAATACGCTTTGCAAACACTTCCGGCAGTACACGGGCGGTCCCTCCTTCAGGCAAGCCGGACAGTAACTCGTTCTCATGCCTGGTTCGCCTCCCGGACGGTGATGGCCCCGATGGTTTCCGTGTGCGCGGTTTTGACCAGGCGGGTGAAATCGTCCTTTTCATCAATCCGCAGGGTCTTGCACTGGATTTCCTTGTTGGTACCCTCCGACAGCAGACCGTAGAAGAAGGCAAACAACGTATCGGATTGAAAACTGCGCTGGCTTTTCGGGAAAGACAAACTGATGGCGGGCTTGGCCCGGTTGCTGAAGTAACCTTCTTCGTAAACAAAGGTGTACCGTCCGTCCTGCTTGGTCAGGGTGCCCGCTAACTCTCCGTTCTGGTATACATTCGCTCGCTGCTCCATGTTCAAGTCCGCCAGGGCTTGTTTACCGTTTGTTGTTTACCGTTCAACCCTTGTTGCTGATTTCAATTTTCAGGCCCAGCACGTCCAGGATCTTCATCAGCTGATGAATCCCCGGGTTGCCTTTTCCCCGCTCGATGTCAATCAGGCTGCGAAGGGAAACGCCGGCAATCTCCGCCAAATCCCCCTGGGTGATGCGAAGAAATTGACGACGATCCCGTATTTGCTGACCTACCGGCGCTATTAAATCCATGGAGAATGGGTGCCTAAAAGTAGTTAAAATTGTGTGCATTATTTTGCACATTTACCTAATTATGTTCGAATGGGATAAATCGCCGCCGATAAAACGGCCACAATACGCATTATATTGCATATTAAATTACAAAATGCGTGGGTAACTAAACGAGTTAGCAGAAACGGGGCGAGAGAAGCGGAATCAAAGGGGCGATTGGCCGAAACGGGGACGGACCTACCAGCTCGTCGTAAACGCGTTCGGAACCGAACGCGAACCTTGCGAGACGCTTAAGGAAAGCCCTCTCCGCATTCCCCCTTGGCGTCGTTGAAAGGACGCCAAGGGGGAATGCGGAGAGGGCGGTTCTTCGGGGAACTCCCCGGCAGGAATTTCTTTTCGCCGAAGCGAGTCGATTTCGATCAGTATACTTCCAATCCAAACCGTTTGAGGGCCAGGTCCGCCACGGTCTTGCCAATGGAAAGGGAGGAAGTAGCCGCTGGCGAAGGCGCGTTGCCCACGTTGATGACGTACCGGTCTTCCAGGATCATGAAGTCGTCGAGCAGGCCGCCGGTCCGGTCGCAGGCTTGGGCGCGCACGCCCGCGCCGCCGGGCACCAGGTCCTGCTCCCGGATTTCGGGAATCAGTTTCTGCAGGGCTTTGGTGAAGGCGGCCTTGGAAAAGGAGCGGTAATATTCGCCCAGACCGGTTTGCCAATACTTGAGCATTACCTTGCGGAAACCCGGCCAGGCCAGCGACTCGGCCACGTCACCCAGCTGAAAGTCGGTCCGCTTGTAGCCCTCGCGTTTGAAGGCGAAAACCGCGTTCGGCCCCGCTTCCACGCCCCCCTTGATCATCCGGGTGAAGTGAACGCCCAGGAAGGGAAAATTGGGATCGGGAACCGGATAGATGAGGTTCTTGACGAGGGAGCGTTTTTCCTTGATCAGTTCGTAGTATTCGCCCCGGAAGGGGATGATGCGGAAATCCACCCGGTCGCGGTTGAGCGCGGCGATCTTATCGGCGAAGAGGCCGGCGCAGTTGACCACGAGGCGGGTGCGGAACGTGGATTTCGACGTGACCACTTCGGAGCCGTCTCCTCCGCTGCGGATTTCCACGGCTTTTTCACCCGTAAATATCTCCCCCCCTGCCCGCTGGAACTTCTCCGCGTATTTGAGCGACACGTCAGTGTAGTCAATAATGCCCGTGTACGGCACGTGAATGCCGGCGATGCCGTTGACGTGCGGTTCGTACTCTTTCAGCTCGCCCGCCGAGATCTTCCGGATCCGGGTCAGCCCGTTGTCCAGACCGCGCTGGTAGATGTTTTCCAGCGCGGGCAATTCTTTCTCGCTCGTCGCGACGACGATCTTACCGCACAGGTCGTAGGCCACGCCCTCGCGGTCGCAGAATTCCAGCAGCTGGTGGTAGCCGTTGATGCAATTGGTGGCCTTGAGGCTACCGGGTTTGTAGTAGATGCCGGAGTGGATCACGCCGCTGTTGTTGCCGGTTTGGTGGGCCGCCAACCGCTCCTCTTTCTCCAAGAGGGCTATTTTCAGTTCGGGCTGGGTTTCCTTGAGGCGAAGGGCGGTAGCCAGTCCTACGATGCCACCGCCAATGATGAGAACGTCGTGTTGCATGGGGAGTTGAAATGATTGCCTAAGGTAGGAATTTGTACCGGAAAAATCTCACCGGGGAAAAATGTAAATCTCACCCAACGCCGCGGGAGACGTAAGGAATACCCCTGTTCAGATGGTTGCCGGTATTCTTGCGGGGGAAAACCGTTTTTTCAGCCGTCCTTCACCCGCAGCACAAAGCCAACGCGGTGAACATTTTCGATGCCTACCCGGGAATCGTGGCGCAGGTACTTGCGCAGTCGCGAGACGAACACGTCCAGGCTGCGGCCCATGAAATAGTCGTCGTCGCCCCAGAGCGTCTTCAGGATTTCCTCGCGTTTCAGCAGCTGATTCGGGTGGAGGCAGAACAACCGAAGCAGTTGGCCTTCCTTGAGTGTCAACCGAAACTGTTCGGCGGGACTGGTAAGCAGCAAGTTCGAGAAATCGAAATCGTACTGGTTGAGGGCGTAACGGTGGAAATCGGGTGGGTTGCCCACTTGGTTGCGTTTGAGGAAAACCTCGATCCGCAACACCAGTTCTTCCGTGCTGAAGGGCTTGGTGATGTAGTCGTCGGCCCCGGTCCTGAATCCCGCGATGCGGTCTTCCTTCAGGGATTTGGCGCTGAGGAACAGGATGGGGACGTGCGGATTGCGTTCGCGGATGTGCCGGGCCAGCGCAAAACCGTCCAGCTTGGGCAGCATCACGTCGAGGAGACACAGCTCAAAAGCCTGGTTCGCAAAGGTGGCTACGGCAGCATTGCCGTCGGAACAGTGCGTCACCTGGTAACCCTGCATCTCGAGGTTGTCGCGGGTCACGAAACCCAGGTTTTCGTCGTCTTCCACGTACAGGATGCGCGGTTTAAGGCTTTCCATTTTTTTCGGGGGGTTGAACCGGAAGGGAGAGGGTGAACGTGCTGCCCCGCCCCGGTTTGCTTTCCAAGCTTAGTTTCCACCGGTGCGCCGCTGCGGTGTTGCGGACGTAGTACAGGCCCAGTCCGAAGCCTTTCACGTTGTACACGTCGCCGGTGGGCACGCGGTAGAATTTGTCGAATACCCGTTTCTGGTGTACCCGGTCAATGCCCACGCCGTTATCGCTGATCGACACCAGCAGCCGGTTGTGTTCGTTTCGGGTGGAAAAAACGACCTGCGGTATTCCTTCGGTGTACTTAACGGCGTTGTCGAGCAGGTTGAAGAGCACGTTGGCGAGGTGAAGCGGGTCGGCGCGGGTCCAGGTTTGGGTGGCCCGTAAATCGGTCCGGACCGTGCCCTCGCGGTGTTTGCCGCTCAAGTCGAAATTCCGGACCACCTCCTCAATCAGCCCGTGCAGGTCCACCCCCTCGTAGCGGGGACGAAAGTCCTTTTCCGTCCGGGCGATTTGCAACACTTTCTCCACCTGTTTATTTAACCGGCTGTTTTCTTCGCGGATGATGGCGGCGTAGTGAGCCAGCCGTTGCGGATTCCGCCAGGCGGCCGGCCGGGCGATCACGTCCGCTGAGAGGGCAATGGTGGCCAGGGGAGTCTTGAATTCGTGGGTCATGTTGTTGATGAAATCCCGCTGAATTTCGGACAGCTGCTTCTGTCGCAAAATGACGAACATGGCGTAGCCGAAAAACAAGATGACCACCAGCAGGATCGCCGAGGTCAAAATCCAGATCTCTAACCCACTCACCAGGTAAACCGCGCGGGTGGGCAGGCGCAAACCAAAGTAATACGTGTACTGACCCGACTTCGGGAGATTCGCCGACGATCGGACGGATGCGCTTCGGGGGGCGGAACTTCCCGCTCCGCCCTCCGGAAAATCCACGTAGTCGCCGTATACCATCCGGTCGGTCGCGCAATCGTAGATGGCGTATTCGTAATCCACGCGGAGATTCCGGCGGCTGAATTCGCTTCGGAGGTAGTACGCCAGGACGCCGGCATCAATGGAGCTGTTGACGTTCACCACGTAGTAATTAGACGAAAGCTGGCGAACGAGGTTGTGGTCGGACAACGTCACCTGGTTGTACCTTGCCAGTTGCGTTGCCACGTTTTTCAGGGCAATGTAAAGCGTTTGGTTGAACTGCCGTTCCGCGTGGCCGAATGCCTTCCGCACCCAATACACCTGGATGGTAACAATGCCCACGACCGACACCACACCCAGGGCCACGACCCACCGAACCGAACTTGACTTCATCGCACGAAGGTACGCGATTGAACAACGCGGCCGAAGGGACGGGGGTGGGCATTAACTTTTCATTAACAAACCTTCACGTTTCGTTGACAAATCGCCGGAGGGAGGGCGGTTACCTTTGTTGCGTTGGCCGGTACAGCATCCGGCAACGTTAATTCTTCATTCATCCACCCATTTACCCCCAAGACCGTGAAAAAACCACTCTTCTTATCCGCCATTCTGTGTTTCGCGCTGACCGCCGGCGCCGCTGCCCAGTCCATCGCCCTGCGCACGGCCAATCCGGAGGCCGCGGCCAAAGCGGCCGTCATCCGTTGGCAGAAAGACACTTACCCATTCGGCGAAATCCGGCAGGCGACGCCAGCAACGGCGGAGTTTCAATTTACCAACGTGGGCAAAGCACCCGTGCTGATCACCCAGGTGCAGGGCACCTGCGGGTGCACCGTCACGGATTACTCGCGGGAACCGATTCAGCCCGGCAAGTCATCGAAGATTACCGTCACTTATAACGCGGCGGGCCTGGGAAATTTTCACAAAACGGTGACGGTGGTGACCAACGCCGGTGATGCGCCGCACCGGCTGACCCTGCAGGGAACCGTCGTCGCCCGGTGAGCCGTCAGCGGTCCGCATCAAAGGACAACGTCGAATGAGAAAATACCGAAACGTTGCTTACAACGGGTGGGTTTTCTCCGACCCCCGTCGGCTTCCAGGCAATTATTGATCGTTGCTCATTGATCATCGGTTTGCTTTTCCTTTCCCCGGTTCCGCACCTGACTGCCCGTTTTGCCCGCCGCCCCTTGCCGAGAGGGGCGGCTTTTCAGGCTTACCGCGGCGACTTGCCCTTGTCCGCCCGTAACCGAACCGCTTACCGACCGGCCGTACGTCAGACCAGTAAGCGGTTCCCCACTTTTTGATTTTGCGGACCAACGGCCGCCGCGTACTTCCCAGTTTAATGTACGCTGCTTTCGGGGTCACCACCGCGTACCCTTCTCAGTAGACCACCCTCTCCGCCAATTCCTTCCCCTTGTTCAGCATTTGACGGTTTTCCAAACGTCCGTTTCGGTCCGCCAGACCCGAACCCGGATTTTCAACCCGTCAACTCCCCCGATCCAACTTGATTCCCCGGGTGATTTGGAACGATGGGAGCATAACAAAACCAGCACTGCGGCACGGGAACCTCCCTTGTCGCAGTGCTGGCTTTATTCTAAGAAATAATGTCTAAGTCTAATCCAAGCGACCCTCAACCTCGTATGTTTTGTCTCGGGTAAGGCACGGGTCCCAGTTTCATTGCCGTGCCGAACCGTTCAAATTTTCCAACCAATTTATCCACTCTTCAAACCTATCATCCATGAAGTTTTTCAACAACAAAAGCCTTAAAGTATCGCTGGTGGCCCTGGCGGTAGCCGCCCTAACGGTGGCCGGCTCGCAAACCTTCTGGCTGGATGCCTCCAGTCACCGGGAAGCCCCGATGATCGCCAACGATCCGCTGGCCGACAACACCGACGTGTACGCCTTCCGCAGTCCGGAAGATCCCAACGTGATCACCCTGATTGCCAACTACGTGCCGCTGGCCCAGTCCGACGGCGGTCCCAACTACTACCAGTTCGGGGAAAACGTCCGGTACGAGATTCACGTCAAGAACAACCCCACAACCCCCGGCGACGACATCGTGTACCGTTTCACGTTCAAGAAGGTCAATGAAGATCCGACCACGTTCTTCAACATCCGGTTGGGAAAACAAAACCTGCGCACGTTTGCCACCGCGGAGAAGAGCACCGACGGCGGAAAAACGTTCACGACCGTGCTGTCCAACGCCCGGATGGCTCCCACCAACATCGGCCCCCGCTCCATTGAGGGACCCGTGGGTTTGAACAAACCCTACGCGGAGTTGGTAAGGAATGGCGTTCACAAAGCCACCTCCGGGGAAACCATGTCTTTCGGTCCGGTGGAAGATCCCTTCTTCGTGGACCTGGGCGGCATCTTCGACTTGGCCAACATTCGTCCGGACGCGGCCGTGGACGCCCTCAAGTGCAAGAGCGTGCTGAGCATTGCCATCAAGGCCCCCATTTCGAGCCTGCAGAAAGACCACAAAAAAGCCAGTGAGGCCGCCAACATCCTCGATTCCGACTTTGTCATCGGCGTGTGGGCTTCGGCCAGTCGGCCCAAGATGCGGGTGCTCAACGGGGACGGTACCGAAACGCACTCCGGTGATTACGTACAGGTATCCCGCCTGGGGATGCCGCTGACCAACGAGGTGGTCATTCCGATTGGGCAAAAAGACTACTGGAACTCGCAGCTTCCCTACAACGAAACCAGTTTTGAGAAGTACCTGGTCAATCCTGAACTGGCCCTGTACATGGACGACGACCAGTTTGGTCCCGCCGTTCCCGGTTTCGCGCCCCTGCGGATTCAGCGCAATTCGTTGGGAATGTTCGATTTCGGCAACGGCAAAGACGGCTTGGCCGGCTTGCTGGGCAACCCCGCCACGAAGGGTACCGCCCTCGATCAGGCGTTGTTCGGTAATTTCCTGCTGCGGAAAGGCCAACCCCGCTCGGTGGATTTGTTGCCCATCTTCCACACGGGAGTACCTAACCTGGCTCCTTATCAACTGGCAGTCGGCAAAAGGGGCAATCCGTTGGCCGTTGGCAAACCGTTCATCAACAACTTCCTGCCTACTTTCGGGGATATGTTGCGGTTGAACATGGCCGTGCCGACCACCAAACGGACCGACCCAAAATTCAGTTCGTTGGGATTGTTGCAGGCGGCTGTGCTGGGATTGACCGATTCGGCTTACAATACCACGGCCAACCTTCAGTTCATTCCCAACATGGACGGCTTTCCCAACGGACGGCGGCTGGAAGACGACGTGACCCGAATTGAGCTGCAGGCTGTAAGCGGCATCGTGTTGTCCGTTCTCGGTCTGTGGTACGACGATTTCACCGTCGGTGGCAACCCCGTCACGCCGAACCTGTTGAACGTGCTGACCTTCACCACGGGCGTGGAGGCAAACGACAAGCCTTTCCGCACCACGTTCCCCTTCATGCAGCCATCGGTCAGCGGCTTTGATCTCGAAAACTGCCAATCATCGACTACCCAGTCGTCCCTCCGCGGCGCGGTTCAGGGCATGGACAACACGATGAAAATGGACTTGGGCGCCCCCCGGTTGATGATGCAGACCTATCCCAATCCGGCGGTTGACCGCACCACCTTCAAGTACCGCGTAGGCGCTTCTACCAAGGTTACCCTGCGCGTGTATGACCAGTCGGGTACGTTGGTGCAAACCCTGGTGAACGGCGAAACCAAGCAAGCCGGCAGCCACGAAGTGGTGTTGAACCTGGCCAGGTACAAGAAGGGTACCTACTACGTGACCATTGCCGACGAAAACCAAACGGTGCAGTCGCTCAAACTTCAGGTAAGCAAGTAATCCCGGGAATATTGAACCGCATTGGCGGGGCGGTCCACTCCGCCGATGCGGTTCAATATTTGATATTCAATCCTTCCATCCAGCTAATGAAGAAATACCTCTACCCCTCCCTCCTGGTCCTGTTCGTTGCGCTGGTCGGCCTGATTGTGGTTTTCGGCAAGCGTAAAGTTGCCCTTCCCTTCAAGGAGCGCAACCAGGCCATCTCCCCGGCGAGCGAATGGCTGAACGCCAAAGCCGCCATTGAAGGGCTCTTGTCCCGAATCCGGACCAATCCGGGCGACAACAAAGCCAAGTTGAACCTGGCGCTGGCCTACGTCCAGGAAGGCCGCGTGACGGGGGACCACGCGCATTACGACCCCGCCGCGCTGAAGTTACTCAACGAAGTACTGCGCAAAGAGCCGGACAATTTTGAGGCCCTGTGCGCGAAATCCGTCGTCTACTTGTCCCAACACCATTTCGCGGAAGCCATTGCCACGGCCAACCAAGCCCGGCAGATCAGTGATTACAACGCCTTTGTCTACGGCCTGCTGGTAGACGGTTACGTGGAGTTGGGTGAGTATCCCAAAGCGGTGGCGATGGCCGAGAAGATGATGTCCATCCGTCCCGACATCCGTTCGTACGCCCGCGTCTCGTACCTGCGCGAAATCCACGGCGATTACCCCGGTGCCATCGAAGCCATGGACATGGCCGTAAAGGCCGGGCTGCCGGGATTGGAGCAGACCGCCTGGGTGCGAACCAAACTCGGTGAACTCTACGAACACACGGGGGCCCTGGAGAAGGCGGAGGAACAATACCACATTACCCTCTCCGAGCGGGCCAACTACGCCTACGCCCTGGCGGGATTGGGCCGGATCGAAAAAGCCCGGAAGCGCTACACGCCCGCCATCCGGTACTTTGAACAAGCCAGCAAACTGGTCGTGGATTACGCCTTCGCGGATGAAATGACGGATGCTTACCTGCTCGGCAACCAACCCGAGGCGGCGTTGGAATCGGCCCGGTCGGTGATTGAGGAATTGGGTGGCAAGGAGCACCTGGGCAGCGAGGAAGATGGCACGGGCCACTACGCCGACCGCGAACTGGCCCACGCTTATCTAAAAACCAAGGAATTGGACCTGGCCCTCAAACACGCCCGGATTGAATACGAACGCCGTCCCCACAACATCGACGTGAACGAAACCCTCGCGTGGGTTCATTATAAGCGGGGCGAATTTACCGAGGCCGCGAAGTACATCGACGTAGCCCGGCGCACCAAATCCCAAAACCCGGTTTTGCTGTACCGGGCGGGCCTCATTCAACTGAAAAACGGCTCAACCGACGGCGGCCTGGCCCTGCTCCGGAAAGCCCTGGCCACGAATCCCTACCTTCCCGGCACCCTGACCGGGGAAGGCAAGGCCTACCTGGCGACGAAATAGGTTGGCTTGCGCCGGCCAGTTGCCGGCAGGGATGTAGGGGAAGCCGTCTGATACCAACTACCGATGCGCCTGGATAGATACGAACGGACAAAGAGGAGACCGGACTGGTTTGTCGGCTTGGGATTGTCCATGGCGGGTTGCCTCATCGCCAACGTGGCCCTCTCCCATCCGCTCACCGAGGGATTGAACCGGCTCCCGACGAGCGGAGTGGCCTGGGCTTACCTTAAACTGGGCTTCATGCACATTCTGCCGCTGGGTTACGACCACGTGTTGTTCGTGTTGAGCCTGTTTTTGCTGAACCCGCGGTTGAAGTCGGTGCTCTGGCAGGCGACGGCGTTTACGGTAGCCCACTCCATTACGCTGGGGTTGGCCATGACGGGCGTCATTGACCCGCCCGCTCACTTGATCGAGCCGTTCATTGCCTTGTCGATCGCGTTCGTGGCGGCGGAGAATATTTTTACCGACGAACTGAAGTGGTGGCGCACGCTGGTCATTTTCGGCTTCGGGCTGCTCCACGGTTGCGGCTTCGCGGGCGTGCTGGGCGAACTCGGCTTGCCAGCCAACCATTTCTTTACGGCCCTGCTTTCCTTCAACGTGGGCGTGGAGTTGGGGCAGGTCACGGTAATCCTGGCGGCTTACCTGCTGGTGGGGCGGTGGTTCGGACGGAAATCCTGGTACCGGCAACGGATTGTGTTTCCCCTGTCGGCCGTTATTGCGGTCGTGGCGCTCTACTGGACCATCGAGCGGGCCTTTTTGTGACGGACGCGGGCGGCCAGGCCGAACGATCGAAGTTGAGTCATCCCCGCTAACCCCGTTGGAAGGGTAAGGCATTCGAAATTTATTTCAAATATTTAAATTTATAAAAATAAAAGCATAAAATTCCCGGGGTCGTGCTTTGACATAATTCCCGCGTCCGAACCGCTACCCACGCCAATTCCTCAATTCGTATTCCTTCCAATCAACGGGACCGATACGATTTCCGCTTACGATCAGGGACTTTATTTAAACCAGCTTGTTTCGCAATGAAAAAGATTGTACTGAGCTTCTTCCTACTGGCGTGGATGGCCGCGGGTGCCTTCGCCCAAACCGGGAATATCGTCGGAATGGTCTATGATTCAACTTCCCGCGCTCCGCTGGCGGGAGCAACGGTGACGTTGCCGGATCAGAAGCAGGGTGCCATCACCGACGGGTTGGGGCGATATACCCTGTCCAACCTCCCAACGGGCACGGTTACGCTGCGGGTCAGCTACGTGGGCTACCAAGCCACCACCACCACGCGGGAAGTGAAAGCCAGTGAAACGGCAGAAGCGGACTTCTACCTCTCCCGCAGTACGTTGAACCTCAACGAGGTTACCATCGCTTCGGGACGCGACCCCAGCCGCGCGGACCTCATCAACCAGATCGACCGGCAGTTGCGGCCCGTCAACTCCGCCCAGGATTTGCTGACGCTGGTGCCGGGCCTGTTCATTGCCCAGCACGCGGGAGGCGGCAAGGCCGAACAGATTTTTATCCGGGGATTTGACGTGGATCACGGCACCGACTTCCAGATTTCGGTGGATGGTTTGCCGGTCAACATGGTCTCGCACGCGCACGGGCAGGGTTACGCCGATTTCCACTTCGTGATTCCCGAAACGGTGGATGCGTTGCGGGTGTACAAAGGGCCGTACAACGTTCAGTTCGGCGATTTCGCTACCTCGGGCGCGGGGGCATTCACGACCCGAAATTTCCTGGAAAAAAATGAGATCAAGGTAGAAGCCGGGCAATTCGATACCTACCGGGCCCTGGCCACGGTGAACCTGCTGGGAGGCAGCCAGCCCCGGTTGTCGAAACGGCAGGAGAATGCGTACGTGGCCGCCGAGTACGTATTCACCAACGCGTATTTCGACCGTCCGCAAAAATTCAATCGCTACAACCTTTTCGGAAAGTACCACGGACTGCTGACGGAACGCACTTCGTTGACGGTGAGCGGTTCTACCTTCAACGCCATCTGGGACGCATCGGGTCAGATTCCCCAGCGGTCCATCGACGACGGAACCATTTCCCGCTTCGGCAGCATCGACGATTCCGAGGGTGGCAATACATCCCGCTCCAACGCCAACCTGATCCTGACGACGGGTGTGGGACGGAAAACGATTTTCAAGAACCAACTTTACTACGTTAACTACAAATTCAGCCTGTACTCCAACTTCACTTTTTTCCTGGAAGATCAGGAGAACGGGGATGAAATTAACCAGGTGGACGACCGGAACATCTACGGCTACCAGGGCACGCTGGAACATGAGGGCCGCCTGGGAGACAAACCGCTCCGGACCACGGTGGGCGTTGGCACCCGGATTGATGACGCGGACATTACCCTGCGGCGCGCCGTAAGGCGCAACCTGCTCGACACGCTCGTGACGGGGGCGCTTTACCAACAGAATGCCAGTGCGTACCTGGACGAAAAGCTGGAATTGACCAACCGCCTGACCCTGAACCTGGGACTGCGGGCCGACTATTTCGACTTCAAGTTTGCCAACCGGCTGGACAATTCCCAGTCGGGGCGCGCCAACCAGTTCCGGGTGAGTCCGAAGCTGAACCTCTATTATACCCTCAGTCCTTCGGTGCAGTTGTTTGCCAAGTCGGGCATCGGTTTTCACTCCAACGATGCCCGCGCCGTGGTGGTGGGCCAGCTCGAAAACACGCTGCCCAAGGCATTCGGCAGTGAAGTGGGGGCGACCTTCAAGGCTGGCCGGGGGGCGGTTTTCAACGTGGCGTTGTGGGGATTGGACCTGGAGAACGAACTGGTATACGTGGGGGATGCCGGGGTGACCGAATTGAGCGGGGCCACCCGCCGCTTGGGAACTGACTTCTCCGCCCGCATCCAGCTGACCCGCTTGCTGTTTGCCGACGTGGACGTAAACTGGAACCGCGGACGGCTGCGGGATGCCCCCGAAGGCGAGAACTACATCCCGCTGGCCCCGCGCTTCACCACGGTTGGCGGGGTATCCATTCAGCAACCGAACGGATTCAATGCCAGCCTGCGCTACCGCCACGTGGATTCCCGACCGGCCAACGAAACCAACAGTGTAGTTGCCAGAGGCTACTTTCTGCTCGATGCCGTGGCGCAGTACGTCCGGCCAAAGTACCGGTTTGGCCTATCGGTCGAAAACGTGCTCAACGTGGAATGGAACCAAGCCCAGTTTGATACCGAAAGCCGCCTGCGGGGCGAAGAACCGGTGTCGGAGTTGCACTTCACGCCCGGCACGCCTTTTTTCCTGAAGGGAAGCTTCAGCTTTTATTTTTAGGGGGTTCCGTCGAACGGGGTTTCATCCGGGGCACCAGCCCCTCGGGCCCCAACGTTTCGATGGCCGGTACGCCGGACGGGTAGGAGCGGTAACGGGTATTTTCAACCAACGTCGGGTACGGTTCGAACGTCACCCAGCGGAGCGGCCACTTGCGCAGCCACAAGGCGCTTTCAATCAGGGTCCGGAACCCCCGCCCCGGGCGTGGGTAGCCGAACGCCCGCCGCAGCGGCTCGCTGATCAGCGTTGCGAAGGCCGGCTTGACCAGTGGCCGCAACCAAACCGGAAACCAGCCTTCCACGATCCGCACCGTCGCGTCGGCCACGCGCCGGTTGCTGTCCGCGTAGCGAAAGTGCCGCGTTTCGTAGGCTTGCGCAAAAGTCACCAGGGCCTCGGGGGTTGGGGGCACGTCCCGCAGGTTCATCCGTTGACCCACTTCCCGGAAGAAAAGAAACAACGCTCGCTCCTCGGCGGGAGTGAGCCGACGCCAGCCGTAGCGGTTAACCCAGTTAATCGGGTAGAAAATGAACGTGGAAAGTACGAACAGAAAATCCTCGTTGGGAATGGCGTAGAACCCGTGGATGCGGTTCATGTGCGCGATCGCCCGTTGTCCGGCCGGACTGTCCAGGCCGTCCTGCATGAACCGGGATATGAGCAGACTGGTGTCGTCGTAGCGCTGCTGGCCGTGGCGTTCAAACTGGCCCGTGTGCGCCAGCAGGGCCGACACCCGCGGGCTGGCGAAGGTGGCGAAGAGGGCCAGTTCCAACGCCCGGGTGATGTCGAAGGGAAATTCGTATCCCACCAGCAACTGCACCATCCGTTGGTAGTCACGTCCAGCATCGAGCCGTTGCAATTCCCGGCGAACGGCCGGCCGGCGAAAGACACCCAGTACCTTGGCGTAAACGGGCGGCGTCGTTTGGGCGATCATGGGTTAGATACAAAGTAAAAGGGCCATTTATCCCCCTGGGATGAACGCGTAAAAATAGCAAAAGAACGAATCAAGACGGCTTTTGGAATGAACCGATTTTTTGCGTTAGGCAGCGCCGCGCAGCCTGCCGAACTTTCCTCCCTTGGGTAGAAAGAATCAACGGGGCCGCTCTCGCAGCGTCTGCGGACGGCACCGGACCGGCAAGTTTCTTCGGAAGACTAAACATACCCTTTTACTCAAGCGCGTTAATCCAGCTCTTCAACGATTAAATGAACCGGTTCGTCGAGAAATTATTGATTTGTTAATGCCCCCTTGTTTGAAATACAAGTTCGCCTCTCTAATTTAACCGCGTTAAATTATCTCACTCGTATTTTTTACTTCATCCTTTTTTTTACTTCATCCTTTCACCTAATCCTAAAAACCAATGCGCACCAAATCACTCTCTCTGCTGGCCCTGCTGGTCCTGCTGCTGGCCACCAGTTGCCGCGAACTGGAACAACTGATCGACGAAGCCGAATCGCGTCCCCTCAAACTAAAAGCCGATCCGTTCGCGGCGGGCTTAGCTAACCCGCAGGGCTTACAAATGGACCCAAAAGGGCAAATCTGGGTTACGGAGGCCGGAACGGGCAAAGACGATGGCAAAGTCTCGCTGGTCACGCCCGCGGGAAAAGTGTATCCGGCTATTGAAGGCTTTCGCTCTTTCGTCGATCCCCAGGGGGACGTTGTCGGTCTGAACCACCTGCTGCTGAAAGGCAATACGCTCTGGATTCTGCACGTGGAAGGAAACCTTTACCGAGCCGATATATCCTCGTTTCGCCCGGGGGATGCGCCACTCCAAGCGGCGGACCTGGAGACCGAAGACATTGGCTCGTTCAGCAGGGAATATGCCTTCGAAGGGGTTGTCGAGGACCCCAATCCCTACAACCTGACGTCAGGTCCCGGTGGCGATATCTACATCGTGGACGCCTCGGCCAACGCCATCATCCGCCGAAAGGCATCGGGCGAACTCAGTGTGTTCGCCCGGGTGCCCGGAATCGCGAATCCAACCCCGATTGGTCCGCCCGTGATTCAGGCAGTGCCCACCGGTATTGTCTTCGACGGGCACCGGTTCTTGGTAAGCACCCTGCTGGGCTTTCCCTTTCCGGCCGAAAAATCCCGGATTTACCAGTTCGACCAGGACGGCACCGCTTCCGTTTACCAGGAAGGGCTGACCAGCCTGGTAGACATCGAACTGGGATTGGACCTCCGCCCGGTGGTTCTGCAATACAGTGCGTTTACTCCCCAAGGGTTCGCCCCCAACGCCGGACGGGTTGTTCGCTCGACCGGCCAGAAGAACACCACCCTGCTGGAAGGACTGAATTTTCCGATTGACATCGAACGAACCGGTCTGAAAACGTACTACGTAGCCAGCCGGTCGGCGGGCACCATCCAAAAGTTTGTGTACTAAAGAACCGCTTCCCAACCCTTAACGAAAGGAGACGCGACAATGCCGCGTCTCCTTTCGTTGGTGGCGGGTGAGATCAATTCCAGCGCCCGGTTGGTGCCACCGGGAAATTCGGGCTCCACCCGCCGCGGCACCTCCGCAAGAAACCTCCGTGCTTATTTAAAGCCTCCTCGTTTGCAATCTGATTTCCTCCCCTAATCCTGAAAATCAAAACCTATGCGCACCACATCACGCTCTCTGCTGGCCCTGCTGGCCCTCTCGGTGGCCACCAGTTGCAGCGAACTGGAACGGCTGGTTGACGAAGTCGAATCGCGCCCCCTCAAGCTGAAGGCAAGTACGTTCGCCGCGGGTCTGGCCGCTCCGGTTGGCTTGGAAGTGGATCAAAAGGGACAACTCTGGGTGACGGAAATCGGCGCGGGAAACGACGATGGGAAAGTTTCCCTCGTCACGCCCGACGGAAAAGTGCATCCGGTGATCGAGGGCTTTCGCTCCTTCACGGATCCCCAGGGGGACTTCGTCGGCCTGAACCACCTCCTGCTGCAAGGCAATACGCTTTGGATTCTGCACGCGGAAGGCAAGCTCTTCCGGGCGGACGTGTCGTCGTTCCGTCCGGGTGACGCGCCCCGGCAAGCGGATGAGCTGGCGTTTGAGGACATCGGTTCGTTCGTGAAGGCGTATGACTTCGAGGAAGATACCGAGCAATCCAACCCGTATAACCTGACGGTGGGTCCCGGCGGCGACCTCTACATCGTGGACGCCTCGGCCAACGCCATCATCCGCCGCAAGGCTTCGGGTGCGCTGGATGTATTTGCCGCCGTGCCCGGCATTTCGAATCCGACCCCGGTCGGTCCACCCACGGTCCAATCGCTTCCCACGGGCATCGTTTTCGACGGGCACCGGTTCCTGGTGAGTACCCTGCTGGGATTTCCCTTCCCGGCCGAGAAGGCCCGGATTTACCAATTTGACCTCCACGGCAACGTTTCCATCTACCAGGATGGATTAAACAGCTTGATCGACCTTGAACTGGGACCGGATCTTCGCCCGTTGGTTCTGCAATACGGCACCTGGACCGGCGAGGGATTTGCGCTCAACTCCGGACGGGTTATCCGCTCGA
This sequence comes from Cytophagales bacterium, assembly GCA_014379925.1. Classification (GTDB taxonomy): domain Bacteria; phylum Bacteroidota; class Bacteroidia; order Cytophagales; family ES-bin-26; genus ES-bin-26. Next base: position 22,053 of record JACMKY010000571.1, read on the forward strand.
CCGGCCAAAAGATCACCACCTTGCTGGAAGGGTTGAATCTGCCCACTGACATCGAAAGAAGCGGTTTGAAAACGTACTACGTGACGAGCTTGGCAGAAGGCCGGATTCAAAAACTGGTGTATTGAGAAGCCAAGGCATTCATTTTTGGCACTTGGCGGCAATGGCCGGTAAGAAACACAAGTTGAAAAAGTAAGCCGCTGATGCACGGATTTGTGCAATGAGCAAAGGAAGTACAATCTGATTAGTCAGAATACTCCGTGTTTTCTTCCGCGTCGGCCAAGGATTCAGGCCGCGGCGCAAGCAGCCTATAACAACCGCAACAAAAAAGACGCGATGCATCGCGTCTTTTTTGTTGCG
>JACMKY010000572.1 GCA_014379925.1 Cytophagales bacterium
ATCTTATCTTTACTGGGTGCGCTATATCCAATTAACCCCAACCGAAGAAGCCTGGACTTGCAACAATCCGCCGAAGATACTCTCTCCGATTCAAGTGTAGCAAGAAGCCGACCCGACGCCCGAACCAGAGAAATTTTTTTAGTGTGATCTTCTCCGTTCGCCCGTCGGTTTTTAAGCGGATCGCTGACCGTTGCCTGCCTAATTGAGCCGGTACGTGACGGCCACGTTGCGGACGTTGCCATCCGGGGAAGCATCCTCCTTCACAATTTCCACCGTCTCGCTGGGTTTTAATGCCTTGACGGGCAGCTCCCACTTGGCGATTTCCTTCAGGTTGTTGAGATCGGTGCCTTTCAGTACCTCCACCACCACCTTGTCCTCTTCGGAAGCGCAGTAGTTGTGGGCGTAGAAGTTCTCCATTTTCTTCTCGGCCGGAATCAGGGGCGATTGGTAGATGAGCCCGTCCGCCGAACGGATGCGCCAGGCGATGCTTTCCCCCGCTTCCTTCATCCGGATGCCCGATACGCCCACGGTGAGGAAGCGCAGTTTCTTCTCGTCCAGGTCCAACTTCAGGGCCGAACTGGTCGTACCCAACTCGAGCGGAGTTGGGCCGTTGACGGAAATCCGGGCCAGGAACTTCATCGGCGAAGCGTTTTCAGTGAGCGCCAGCCCCGCGTAGGGCACGAACAGCGTGATGTTGCCCGCGGGTTGGTCGACCAGATACGTGGTGCTGTTGCCGCCCTTGTCGCTGGCGGGCAATCGCTTGGCGGATGGTTGGCCCGCCGGTTCGTTCATTACCGTGGTCTTGCGCAGAAAGCCCATCAGACGGGGTTCCTCCGTTTTGTCAATTACCTCCGTCAACTGGATCGCGAAGCCGCCCTTGGCCGCACCGGGTGGCGTCCCACCGGACGGTGCGCTATTCGGTACGAGTAAGTCGGCGTAGAGGGCCGGAATCTGGTAGGGAATGGCCACGCTGACGCCCCGGCTGTTGTTGAGGACGATCTCCTTCGAGGTGACGGGCGCGGCAACGACGGCATCCTTCAGCGGGCTGGGGTCTACGCTCTGCTTGGCGTTTTTCTGCGTGATCCGCTCCGGACGGTCCCGCAGGCGCACCTCCAGCCGGAAGTGTTTGAGGCCGCGCTTGCGGGTGGCTTCATCGCGGAGGAGAAAGCCCGCGTAGGGGAAGAAGATTTCCACCTTGCCCCCGGCGTTGTGGCCCAGGTTGATGGTGCCGCTCGTATCCACGGTGGCGTTGCCCGACATCACTTTCAGGTCCCGGAGGCGGGTGAAGGTTCCTTTTCCGTCTTCGCTCAGGTTGTAGGCGGGCAGCGCGACCAGGTCAGGCAAGGTCTTGGCCACGTCCGCTTCGTAGGTAAAACCCAAACTGGCTCCGGTGGCACCTTCGAATTTAACGTACCGGTTTACCTTGAAGCCCGCGATGCGCACGGCCGGGATCCGCGTTTTTTCCACCGCAAAGCTGGCGGTGAGGGCGTTGCTCCGGAGCGTCGCGGTCGGGCTTGCTTTCAGGTCCAGCGGTCCTTCGGCGCGGATGCCGCCTTCGAAGCCCGTCAGGGTTTGTCCGTTGGTGCCCTTGACGGGCCGCTGGCGGTTGGCCAATTGTCCGGTCGTGCCCCTTTCCGGTTGCGTTCTCAGCTGCATGGCATCGCCTTCCGAATGCACGAAGGTTGCGGGGGTACCCACGGTGCCGCTGCCCGTGGTGACCAGGTCCGCGAAGGCCGGGTCGTTGCCGCGTCCGACGGCAAAATCCTCCGCGATCTGACTGGCCTCGCTCTTCTTGCCGGCTTTGTCGGTGATCGTCAACTGCCGGGGAGTCAGTTTTATCCAGTAGGCGGGGGGCTTGTTGATGCGGACGGTTGGCAGGTGAAAATTCTCGAACTTCTTTCCCGGCAGGTCGCTGTTGCCCGCGTAGGCACTGAACGCCACCTTGAGGTCGTTGGCCCCCTCCGGCAAATCCAGGTGGGCGTAGGGAATGAAAAGTTCAATGCCGGTGCTGCGCCGGGGTTCGGGTTTGGCCGTCCGCACCTGCGAGCCGACGGCGACGGTGGTGGCGAACGAACTGGCCACCGATCCGCTGCGCTTGTAGTTGGCGTAGTCGTTGGCGTTGTAGACCAGCTCGTTGTTTTTGTCGAACAGGTTGACCGAAAAGGTGAAGTAATTCTGCCCGGCGCGTTTGGCGGCGGCTCCCTGCATTTGCTGGTACTCGTCGTCGGTGAAGTTGTATTCGCAGCTAAACAGCACCGACACCCCC
>JACMKY010000573.1 GCA_014379925.1 Cytophagales bacterium
GAAGGAGTTGGATTGACGGTTACCGTTACGGGCTTGATATCGAAGCAACCCGCCGCCGTCGTGCTCTTGATGTAGTAGGTACCCGTCGCCGCCACCGCGCTGGGGTTACTCAGCGCAATGGTAGCGGCGGCATCCGTCCAGTAAGTGAGCGTGCCCCCGCCGGTGCTGCCCGCCGTCACGGCCGCCAACGTCAAATCCACCGTCGCTGGCGAACATACCGCCGCCGGATTGGTGATGGTCAGCACTGGCGAAGGGTTCACCGTCGCGTTGACCGGTTTGATATCGGCGCAACCCGCGCCCGTGGTACTCTTGATGTAATAGGTACCGCTGGTCGCCACCGCGTTGGGGTTACTCAGTGCGATGGTAGCCGCCGCGTCGGCCCAGTAGGTAAGCGTTCCCCCGCCGGTGCTACCCGCCGTTACGGCCGCCGCCGTCAGGTTCACCGTGGCCGGCGAACAAACGGCGGCGGGGTTAGTGATCGTCAAAGTCGGCGACGGATTTACCGTTGCATTGACCGGTTTGACATCGAAGCATCCCGCCGCCGTCGTACTCCTAATGTAGTAGGTGCCCGTGGCCGAAACTGCGCTGGGGTTGCTCAAGGCCACCGTAGTTGCCGCATCGGTCCAGTAAGTGAGCGTACCTCCGCCGGTACTGCCCGCCGTCACGGCCGCCGCCGTCAGGTCCACCGTGGCCGGCGTACAGACGGCCGCCGGGCTGGTGATGGTTAGCACCGGCGTTTCGTTCACCACGATGGTCTGGGTGGTGAGGCTGGAAACGCAGCCGATGTTGTCGGTTACCTGGAGAGTGATTGTTTTGGTACCGGCCGTGGCAAACCGCAGGGTATGCGGACCGGCGCCCGTACCCGGCAACGCCACGCCTCCCCCGAAATCCCAGCCGTAGTCCGCCATGTTGGGCGATCCGGTGTAGGTGAGGGTGACGGTCTGACTAGTGCAAATCGTCGGAACGGAGATGGTGAAGGCCGAGGAAAGGGCGGCGGCCTGAGAAAGGGTGACGGGCAGCGGAGTCGGATCAACGCAACCGTTGGCATCCCTGGCCGCGATGGTATAGTTTCCCGCCAGCAGGTTGGTGAAAATATGGGTTTTGTTGCCACTGCTCACGAAACCCGTGCCGGACGGGAAGGAAGGTCCCGTCAACTGGAAACTGAAGACGTTGTTGGTTCCGCCGGAAGCGATTACCCGGATGGCACCCGTGGCATCCCCGTTACAGGTTACGTTGGTGATTGCGCCGGCCCCGTTCAAGTTGGTCTGCACTACGTTTCGGGGGTCGACGGTTACGAAGATGGCGTTGTTGGGATCATTTACTCCGTTGCTATCCTGGGCGGCGGGAATGTAGGCACCGGGGCAGAGGTTGGTAAACGTGGCGGAAAGTTCGTTGGTGATTTTGGAAATGGCCTGGAATTGGGTGATGGGGCAGCCGGGCGCATTGGGTGAAAACCGGACGTTGGTGTACGTGAAAGGGGCCTTTACCTCACCTCCTGCGGTGTCTATTTGAATGGTGATGGTTCCGTCGTTGGTCCCGAAGCAGCTGATGGGGGTACTTTCCACGGGTTGCTGAATGGTTACCGTGGCTTGTCCCCGCGAATGAAAAGAGTAAAAGGCACCGATCAAAAAAAACAGGACTGTATAAATTCTAGCGCTCATAGCGGGGGTAATTATTTCTTTTATTTCTACCTCCTTGCGGAAGCCGGACCGTTAACTCTTGCTTTTACTGCCGTACTGCACCCGTTGGCATCCTGCACCACCAACAGGTAATTTCCTTCCGGGAGGTGGTGCACGGTCTCCGCCGGCGGAAAGCGGGTTTCCGTGTTGGTGAAACTTATCCAGTGGTAGCGGTACGGCGGACGCCCCCCCGTTACCCGGGCGGTGAGCCGACCGTCGGCCTGGCGCGGGGCAGTCGCGTCCTGGGGCGATACCCGGATGAGGACGGGTGCGTACGTGCCCACCACCACCTCCGTGCGCGTAACCAGGCCCTTGGCATCCGTCACCGTTACCCAGTGGGTTCCCCGGGGTGCGTTCTCCAGATCCTTCGCTTCGCTGCCGTCACTCCACTGAAAGGAATAAGGAGACGTTCCGCCGGTCACCCCCAGGGTAACCGAACCGTTCGCGTGGGTTTCACAGCCCACCGGTTTCACGTTGGTCACCACCTTGATTTGCCCGAAACCGGTGGTTACCGACCAGAGGAATGTCAGCACCAGCGCCGACCAACCAGATACGCCTTTCATCGTGTTCATTGATTGCTGAGTAGATTGCACTTCCCTCTCTCCTTAAATCCTCCGAACCCATCCCCAGCGGGGCGCTTGCCGCGGGTTCCGGCCCCGTTGGCTTGTAAGTTCCGCTGGTCGGATCGGCCGTACGAACGCGTTTCAACCTTTTCCACGGCTTGTCCGTATAACTGCAATCGGTCGGCTACCCAGTAGCTTGACCGCCATTTCCTTTTCCGGCGTCCTTTCCGTCCCCTTTTCCGCGCGTTCGGACGACTCCGGTCCTTGGCGTACCTGCCAGTACCCCCCTCAAAAAGCCCATTCAAACGAAACAGCGGGGAAAAAGCGTTTTTACCGGACGTACTCCTGCCCGATTCGTTACCGGAAATAAAAGTAAGGGCTGCGTTTTTCCTGCCTAGCGAGTAAAACGGGGATTCGTCACCCGTGTAATTAAAGCCGATTTTACGTTGGGGTTCAGCGGGGTAACGGGCGTTAAATGGGGCATTTACCGGGCCTGACCGGGGCTTGGCCGGCAGCAGGGGCAGGCGAGTGGAGCGCGGGCCGGGAAAACGACCGAAGCGGAAAACGGCGGGGACGGATGGCCCGCCAACGAACGGCGGCCAGGCTGCGCGTTGCCTTGCCCGGCGGGGTAATTGCGACAAGATGGACCATCATCCCGAAAGTCATTAATCAAAGCATTGACTAACAAATAGTTGAAAAGAAAAATGTCAAATTTTGATTTCGATTGCGTTTTGTAATTTTGCTTTGACTTATTTTGTAGGTTTCCCACACTCTTATTTCTACTCCGATGGCTTTTGATATTGACATAATTAAGGCGGTTTACGGCCGCCTTGGCGAACGGGTGGCCGCCGCCCGGAACGCAGTGGGCCGCCCGCTGACGCTGACCGAAAAAATACTGTACGCTCACCTTCACCAAGGAACTCCCACCCAACCCTACGAACGCGTCAAGACGTACGTGGACTTCGCTCCCGACCGGGTGGCCATGCAGGATGCCACCGCCCAGATGGCCCTGCTCCAGTTCATGCAGGCCGGCCGCCCCCGGGTGGCCGTGCCTTCCACCGTTCACTGCGACCACTTGATCCAGGCCAAAACCGGGGCCGGAGCCGATCTGCAGACGGCCAAGGACACCAACAGGGAGGTGTACGATTTTCTGGCTTCCATTTCCGATAAATACGGGATCGGCTTCTGGCAACCGGGCGCCGGCATCATCCACCAGGTGGTGCTCGAAAACTACGCCTTTCCCGGGGGCCTGATGATCGGCACCGATTCGCACACGCCCAACGCGGGGGGTCTGGGCATGCTGGCCATCGGCGTGGGCGGTGCCGACGCGGTGGACGTGATGGCGGGCATGGCCTGGGAACTGAAATTTCCCAAGGTCATCGGCGTGAAGCTGACCGGCCGGATCAGCGGCTGGACGGCGGCCAAGGACGTAATCCTGAAGGTGGCGGGCATCCTGACCGTGAAGGGGGGCACGGGGGCCATCATTGAGTACTTCGGGGAGGGAGCCGAGAGCCTTTCCGCCACCGGCAAAGCCACCATCTGCAACATGGGCGCCGAAGTGGGAGCAACCACTTCGGTATTTGCCTACGACGCAAAGATGAAGGCGTACCTGGAATCCACCGAGCGGGCTGACGTGGCCGCCGAAGCCGACCGGGTGGCCGGGCACCTGCGCGCCGACGAAGCGGTGTACGCCAACCCCGAGCCGTACTTTGACCAACTCATCGAGATCAACCTTTCGGAACTGGAGCCGCACGTAAACGGGCCGTTTACGCCCGACCTGGCCTGGCCGATCTCCAAGTTCGCCCAGGCGGTGCGGGACCACCACTGGCCGGCCGAACTGGAAGTCGGGCTGATCGGCTCCTGCACCAACTCCTCCTACGAAGACATTACCCGCGCCGCCTCGGTGGCCGCGCAGGCGGTAAGCAAGCACCTGAAAGTGCGGTCGGAGTTTACCATCACGCCGGGTTCGGAGCTGGTGCGCTACACCACCGAGCGCGACGGGCTGTTGGCCACCTTCGACCGGATGGGCGGGGTGGTGCTGGCCAACGCCTGCGGCCCCTGCATCGGGCAGTGGGCCCGGCACTCCGACGATCCCTACCGCAAAAATTCCATCATCACTTCCTTCAACCGCAACTTCGCCAAGCGCAACGACGGCAACCCCAACACCCACGCGTTCGTGGCCTCGCCCGAAATCGTGACTGCTTTCGCCATCGCGGGCGACCTGACGTTCAACCCGATCACCGACACGCTGACCAATGAGTTGGGCCAGGAGGTAAAGCTCGACGAGCCGCAGGGCGTTGAACTGCCGCTCAAGGGCTTCGCCGTGGAAGACGCCGGCTACCAGGCGCCGGCTGAGGACGGCAGCGCGGTGTCCGTGCTGGTGGACCCGCTCTCCGACCGCCTGCAACTGCTGGCCGAATTCAAGCCCTGGGAAGGGGTTGACCTGACGGGGCTGAAGCTGCTCATCAAGGCCAAGGGCAAGTGCACCACCGACCACATTTCCATGGCCGGGCCGTGGCTGAAATACCGGGGCCACCTCGATAACATCTCCAACAACATGCTGATCGGGGCCGTGAACGCCTTCAACGACTCGACCAACCGGGTAAAAAATCAGTTGACGGGCGAACAAGGCGAGGTACCGACCGTGCAACGGGCCTACAAGGGCGCGGGAATCGGCTCGGTGGTGGTGGGCGACGAGAACTACGGCGAAGGTTCTTCCCGCGAACACGCCGCCATGGAACCGCGTCACCTGGGCGTGCGGGCCATTCTGGTGAAATCGTTCGCCCGCATCCACGAAACCAACCTCAAAAAACAGGGCATGCTGGCGCTCACCTTCGCCGATCCCGCCGACTACGACCGGGTGCGGGAAGACGACACGATTGACATCCTGGGCCTGACCGGTTTTGCCGAGGGCGTGCCGCTGACCATTGTGCTGCACCACGCCGACGGTGCCACGGACGAACTGAAGGCGAACCACACCTACAACCAGAGTCAGATCGCGTGGTTCAGGGCGGGTTCGGCCCTGAACCTGATCGCGCAAATGAGTCAGCGCAAGCAGTAAGCGGTACGGTAGGCAACGGAAAATCAGTAAAAAAGCCGGGCGTAACGTCCGGCTTTTTGTTTAATGTACCCGCCCGGCGCGTAGGTAGGGAAGTGAAAGTGCCGGCTCCGTGGGGCTAGCCGTCGGGCGCAACGGGCCAGTGAAAGTCAGCGAACTTCCCGCCCGTGCGGACGGGAAAGCCGGGTTGTTGCCGGCAACGCGCATTCCGCGAGCAATGACCACACCGGAATTTCCCGCCTTCGGGTCAGTACCCCCGCCAACTTATACCAGGATCGAGTAGCCAGTATTCCGTCATGCCGGGCGGTTCTGAGCTTTGGTCGAAGAACGAAGCGCAGTATTCAGCCGATAAAATGCGGTCTTTCCGTTTTTTAAGGCCGCTCTACTACACTACGCCATTGGAATTTCATTTTGGTATTCAAACGAAACTACTGCGGATTCTTGGCATCCCATTGCACCTCGGCGAAGGGCCGGATCAGTTGGTCATACACGCGCTGGTTGGGCGCGTCGTTGGGTAGCTGATCGAGGCGGTTGTAGCGCCGCACGTCGAACCAGCGGTGACCTTCGTACCACAGGGAGTAGCGCCGCTGGTTCAACAGCTCATCAATCAGGGCGTCTTTGTTGCCAATGACGGCGGGCTTGGCGATGGCCAGCGGTTGTAGTCCGGCCGACGTCCGGACGCGGTTGAGGACCGTTACCGCCTCCGCCAACTGACCGGTCTGGATCTTGGCCTCCGCGTACATCAGGATGAGTTCCTCGTTGCGGAGAATGGAGACCGGATCGGTGTTGGTGGCGTACAGCGAAGCATCGTACACCCCGTTGAGTCCGTTGAAGGTGCGGGGCGTGGTGCGCCTGGTCACCTTCCTGGCCACCCGGGTATCGCCCGGCTCGGCGTCCGATACGAACGCGTTTTGGGCAACGACCGGCGAGTTGGTCGTGTTGAGGGCCTGGAAAAGCGGATTCACGAGGTCGCCCGCCGTGGTGGAGAAAGTATACACCGGCCCGGTGGTGAGCGGTCCGTTCCGGTCCAGGAAGGATTCGTCGAGGACGGACAGCATACCCACCCAGTCTTGCTGGTACATCGCCACCCGGGCCGCCACGGCGCGGTTAAACTTCCGGTAGGTGGCGGGTTTGTTGAATCCGGCGTAGCCGACGCTGACGGGAAACGCGAAATCATCCCCGGCGGTCGAAAGTTGGGCCGCTCCTTCGTCGAGCAGGCCCTTGATGGCGGCCAGCGATGCCTCGTAGGTACCGAAAGGCCCGGGTTTCAGTAGATCACCCGGCGTAGCCAGGTCCGAAAACGTCAACCGGATGCCGTTCTGATACTGCATGTTGAGGGTATTGAGCATCACGAAGGCTTTCACGGTATTGGAAAATCCCCGGATTCCCTGCTTCTGGGCCTCGGTGAGGGCGTCGGGCGCCGTGGCGTTGGATTGCTCGGCCGAACGCAGGAAGATCTCCGCCCGGCGGCGGGTCTGCGAGAAATCGGCGTAGTGCCCGTTGAACAAGGTCGTCGGACTCAAACCGCCGCTCATGGAGCCCAGCAGCTCGGTCGTCCAGGTCAATTCCGTGGAAGCCAGGTTGTAGACTTCCCGTCCGATGGAGCCGGAAACCAGGTAGTAGTTGGATAAGCCGTTTCGCGTGGCCGATTGCACCCCGATGCCGAGTTGGTTGAGTTGGGCCCGGGAGGCGTTGGTCAGTACCGATTCCACCGCCGGGCTGTTAGGATCCACGGTGTCGTCGACGTTGAAAAAGCTGCACCCCCCGTTACCAAAGGTGAGGGCCAGGAGAAGAACGGTGTTTTTTACGGAGCGTTTCATGGGTTCGTAGCCAGGGAACTGAAGTTAAAAATCAACGGCCAGGTGGAAGAAAATGCGCTTGCTGTTCGGGAAAACGGCGTTGTCCACGTTCGATCCGACCGACTGGTTGCCAAAGTTGGATACTTCGGGATCGTAGCCCTGGTAGTCGGTGAAGGTGAGCAGGTTGACGGCGGAGGCACCAATTCGTACGCTGGAGACGACCTTGCCAAACAGGGAGGAAAGGAAGGCGGCCGGTACCGTGTAGTACAGGGCGGTCTCCCGCAGCCGTACGTAGCTGGCATCCTGGATGTACATCCGCGTGGTGACGTTGGGGTTGCTGGCCCGGCGAGCCATGCCGTTGGGCACGCCGACCGTTTCCCAGAGGTTTTCCACGCTGGACCAGTCCACGGAGGTACCGCCCGTGTCCTTGTGCCGGGTCGTCACGTTGCCGTTGAAATTACCCTGGCTGGTGTGCAACAGGAACGAGAATTCAAAATTCTTGAAGAATCGGAACTGGTTGGAAAAGGAAATCTGGTATCTGGGCTGGGAGGTTTCGTAGCCGGTCGCCTGCACAATTCCGTCGGCGTCGGGCACGTTGGGCGTTCCGTACCAGCGGTTCGGCGATTCCCCCAGCCGCAGTTGGTTGCGGGCCCAGGCAAAACCGGGTCCTACCACCGTATTGGGAATTTCCAGCCGGGTGATTTTGCTCCGGTTGGCCCAGTACTGCACCTGCGCTGTCCAGGCGAAACGGGTCCTCTCCACCGGGGTGAAGCCAATGCCCAGTTCCACGCCCCGGTTTTGCAGATCACCCACCGGGTAGGCATTGTACTGGGTTACGCCGCTGCCGGAGGAGAGCGTATAGGGATTCAAGAGGTTGAAAACCGTTTTATCGTAAATCGTGGCTTCGAGGGTAACTTTATTCCGCCACAGGCCCACGTCCACGCCTAACTCAACTTCCTGCGCGGTTTCCGGTTCGATGTTGGGATTACCCACGGTGGCCGGCGCCTGGGTACCGAGTAGTCTCCCGTCGATAAGCGTAGTAACCAGGGGCGTGAAGGTATTTCCGAATACGGGAACCCCCCCGGTTTGTCCGTAAGCACCCCGCAGTTTCAACTGATTCACCGGCGCAAACGACCAGAAGCCGAAGTTCGCCACGTTGACGGCCAGGGAAGCCCTCGGAAAGGGATACCACTGCTGGTGGTTGCCATTGAGGCTCGACTTGTCAAACCGGATGCCCAGCGTACCGATGATTTTGTCTTCGAAGTTGGCTTCCTGTTGGGCGACCAGGCCCACATCCTGCCAGGATTGGAAGGTCTCGCTGGCCGTCCGTACGCCCGCGTTGTTCGGATTTTTCTGGCCCGGTAGCAGCCCTTCGCCCTGGATGTAGCTCAGGTCGTTGTCAGTCACCAACCGGACGGTTCCCGCTTGCGAGGTAAGGTCCACCTTGCCGCCGATTTTCCAGTTGTAAATCAGGAAGGCTTGCAGGTTGGTGTTGGCGCTCCTCGACTTGGAAAACCGCGAAGCGCCCGGCGTGGCCCGCTGGCGTTGCGATTGGAGATCTTCGGGAAAATACACTTCGCCTTCGGTGTTCAGGTAATCCACCCCACCGGCCAACGCCAGCTTCAGCGTGCGGTTGGGCTGCTGAAGAAAGTAAATGTTGCTCGAAAACGACTGAACAAAGCGGTTGGTCTGCTCATCGTTGATGGTTCGGTCGGCAATGGCCAGGGGGTTATCGCCCGTATAACGGGAATTGGGATACACGCCATTGACGGGAAACAACTGCGCGTAGTTGGGGGTGTAGGCCAGTGAGTAGCCGATGGAAACGCCCCGGTTGTCGTTGCCGCTGAAGCTCCGCTGGGCGCCGGTGCGCAGGTAGTTGGACCCAACCGAAACGTCGATCCACTTGGCCAATTGGTGATCGATGTTCACCCGGATGGAGTTCCGCTGGAAACCGGTTTTCTGCTGGATGCCCGTTTCGTCGTTGCGCCCGGCGGCGAGGTAAAACCTGGTCTTTTCATTGCCACCCGAAACGCTCAGCCGGGTATTGCTGATCACGCCCACGTGGCCGTAAATGATTTTTTCGTAGTCGTAGATTTTTCCTTCACTGCTGGCCTCTTGCCAGAGCGCCACTTCGGCCGGGTTGCCACTGCCGGGCTGGCCATTGCCGAATACGTAATCAAACTTGTTCTGTCCTTCCGGGCCCACGGGGTCGAGGCTCCAGTTGGAGGAGCCCTGCAAACGAATGGCCGAAGCAAAGCCCACGTCCTGTCCGAAGCTGACGCGGGTTTTGCCGGCTTTGCCCCGCTTGGTGGTGATGATGACTACGCCCGCGTTGGCCCGGGTACCGTAAATGGCCGCCGCACTCGGGCCTTTCAGCACGTCAATGGATTCAACATCGGCCGGATTGAGGTCGGAAATCCGGTTGGGTGCCTGGTCCTGACCGGCGCCGGCGCCGGTGAAGGGTCCGGCGCCCGCCCCGTTCGCAAATTGGGCGTTGTTGGCAAACACGCCGTCGATCACGTAAAGGGGCTCGGAGGTACCGTTGATGGAGGAGATACCGCGCAATTTGATGGATACTCCCCCGCCGGGTGCCCCGTTGTTCTGCTGAATGTTGGCCCCGATCAGCTTGCCACTCATCGCGGCGTCCAGGGTAGCGGGGCGGGTAGCTCCAACCAGTTCGTCGGCGGAAAGCCGGGTTACCGCGTTGGCGGCATTGCTCCGCTTGATGCTGGTGGCCAGGCCCGTCACAATCACTTCTTCCAGGTTCTGGACGTCCTCCACCAGGGTGGCGTTCAGCAGGTCGGAAGAAGGCGGAATGTTTACTTCCTGGGTAAGGTAGCCAATGAAGCTGAACACGAGCGTGGGGGCCGATGCCGGTACCCGGATGGAGTAGCTGCCGTTTGCATCCGAGACGCCCCCCGAAACGAAGCCCTTCACGACGACATTGACGCCCGGTAAAAGAGAACCATCCGTGGCAGTGACTTTGCCGGACAAGGTACGGTCCTGGGCCAACACCGGGCTTATCCACAACAAGGATAAAGTCAGGCTGGGGTAGAGTTTAGATAGGAATGAACTCATTGGGTACGCGGGTTAAGTAGATGAGTTTATGGGTGAAAGAGTCGGGATAGCGTCGATGCACTGCATTGGTCAACTCATCTACTTGTGTCTGAGCTCGGCCGGTCAAAGAATGCGTAAAGATAGTAGCGCAAAAATAGGTTCAAAGTAATTCTACCGATTTGATAGGAATTTAACCCTGAATGGATCTATTTTGTGTACAATGGATGCCTTATCCCGGCAGTCACGCCCGGTCAGGCAAGCCGTACTGAGTGCTAAAGGCGTAGCGTCGATGCAATGCATCGACGAAAAAGAGGTGCGTATGCTTCATGTTTGGGGTTCGCGGCCCTACGAGGTAGCGCCGCGAACGGCGGCCCAAGAGGCTACGGGCCGAAAAAGTAACGCAGCGGCCCGATTCGTGTCTTTAGCCTTCAAAACAAGTTCTTTTGAAATAAGGTGGTTGGTATCCCTTTTGAATAGGTTCTCTTTTCCTGACAACTGTTTTAATCTACCTTTAGCTGATTTACTACCAACTGATTGCAAGGTAGATTTGCGTTTATCATACCACTGGCGAGATTGTTCCACCTTTTCACCAGAAAAAGAACAGCCATCCGAATCTGTTGCCAGTTTGACTATCCCCAAATCAACACCCGATATATCGTCAAATTCTTCTTCGTTGGAATTGGGTATGTCGCAGGTTGCCAACAGGAAAAAATTCCCGGGCCCGGCCCCCCGGTTGGAATAAGCCAAATCGGATTCACCCTGTTGATATTGGAGTAATCGGGCGACGTGGTCGTTGCAGACAAATTTTATTTTTTGCCTATCACCAACTGTCCAGATGGAAACGTATTGTTTTTCAGTATAATACCTCAGAATACGGCTATCAAAAGGGATGCAACCCCATTCGCGAAACGTTCGCTTGGTCTTTTTATCCTTCTTGTAGGCATCCGCTACTTTTCCGATACAACGGACAACGACCTGGGCAGTTAGTTGAAACGCTTCTTTTAAAGAGTAATAGATGGCTTGTTGAATTCTAATCTTGCTGAATACCTTATTCGACCATGCATAGTCAGAAACCAGGCGTAGTCAGCAATAGCGTTACGTGCCGCATTGGAACGTTCCAGTGTAGCCAACAATGCCAGTTTTTGTTCAGGCATTGGTTTGAGCAGTATCGTTGCTGTTAATTTTTGCTGTTAATTTCAACCCCGCTTTAATTGATTTAAGCCAGCCTGTTTAATCATTTTCGCTCGATGGATTGCGTCTTGTTGTTCTTTGGATGCCAGTTGGTAAGTGTGCCCAGTAAATCCACCTGCGGCCCCAGACTCAATACGATGAACATACCCTTCTTCAACAGATTTGTGCTTGAAATCAGGACTGATATTACAATTCCAACTGCACGTATAATAGTCACAGATGATGAGCTTACTTTCTCTAAGCGTCTGGGTTCTGCCACATTACAAACAGAATACCGTTGTCTTTTCCGTATTCAAATACAGCGGCTTTGTCTGATGCTGTCAACTGGTTGATAATAAAAGTTGTGGTAGTATATACTTTTCCAGCCTGTCGGCTATTGGCTCTCCCGCAAACCAGGCGGTCTCCGCTACCGCAATTCCTCCCTTGCCTAAAGGCGAAGGGAGGAATTGCGGCGGTATCGTGAAAAAAAGAATTACAATCCGGTGTGCGCTACCCGGATTCGACGCGGTGGGACGCCAACGAATGAATCAAAGACGGGCAGCCGTTTGATTAGAAAGCATTCATTCGGGAAAGAAGCTCCGGCCTCCGGGCGGCTTTCAAACATTGGCTCCCTTGGATGGCTTGCCCAGGTATTTGTTCACCACCCGTTGGTAGCGCGGGCCGAACTTGGACCAGCACCACCCTTTCAGGCTCATTCGTTCATCCCCGGTTAAATAAGCCAAGGCTTTTCTCAGCTCTTTTTCGAAGAGCTTTCGGTCAAAGCTGACTTTTTCCAAAATCAGCTTGGTGTACTCCAGCATCGTTGTTTTCATACCTCGTGCGTCTGGTTTTCCACTCTTTGCTGGGCCGCGATGGAGCGGTATCGGCAACCCATCCGCAATCTTCCAGCCCGCGCTTGATCAAGACGGCCAGCTTTATTTCATCCCCTACCATCACGATCTTCATGAGTGGGTTGTCCGCTCGGTCAGCGCCCATTTCTAAGCGATTCGCACGACGTCACAAAAAGGATGAAGCAATGGTGAGTCCCTGCTTTCTCCGGCATCAGTGCCGGTGCCTTGGCTCGTAGATCAGCCGGATGAACGAGCTGAGCCGTTCGTTGACCCGGCTGATGGGTATTCCCCTGACGATGCCTACCAGCAGATTGTCGGCAACGCTCACCCGCATCTGGGGCCGGATCACCACATCAAACCCTTCGGGACCGAAATACTTGTTGAATTCCACGCCCAGAAAATTTCTCGTGCCGGGAAGCATGCAATGAAAGCTGGTGTGGGTCTCGTAAGAGGAATGCCACTACCGGTCCCCGGATCGCGCAGCAATTTGGGGACCGGTGTACACCAGGCTGTGAAAGTGGTTTCCCCACCGTTTGGCCACCACGAAGAAGGGATTGTACACGTTTCCCGTGATCAGGGCGGATTGGCCGATCCGGTTCAGGTCGACCAGTTCCAGTTGGTTGATGTAGCCCAGGGCGATGGACGTTTTCCACCGCTGGGACACGAAGAACGAGTATTGAAAGGCGGTTTTGAGCGATTCCAGGCGGTTGGCGGGCACGGGGCGGTCTTCGAAACCGGTGTTGCGGGTATAGAAGGTAAATGGCAACTCCACTTCCAGACCCAGCCGGTTGAGGGGCGCCCACTCGTATTCCACCAGGGCTACGTACTGGTCGTGTTGCAACCGGTCGGTCAGACCGATGCCGACGTTCCATTCCCGCTCCCCTTTCCGGGCACCCAAGTCCCGGATCAGGTCAATGTACAGGGGTTCGGCGTGCAGCACCTTGGCGGGCTCTTTACGGATCTCCACCTCGTGGAGGTAGGTGGTGTCATCAATCGCTTTGGTATCGGGTTTGTCGGCCGGGGATTGAGCCATCAGACGCCCGACCGTCAGGGAACCGATGAGCCAACCGGCCAGCACCGGCAGAAGGAGTTTTTTCATGGGACGGGTGTCTAAACGCCAGTTCCGTGCCCGTCCGGCGTTCGGCGGGGCAAAGCCAGGATTCTCACCCGAAGGGTATGATTGGTGAAGACCGATTAGAAGATGATTAGAAACGCAATCCGGGCGGCGATTACCGAAACTGGACGGGAGGAAAACCGTTGAATTACCTTGAGGAGCTTTGCTGAAACGCCGCCCTTGACTTCCGTATCCAATGAAAACATCCACCATTGTACTCGTCACGCTGCTGTTGGCAGCGTGGCGAGCAAACGCGCAGGAAATCGCTAAGATCCGGTACCGCTACAATCCGGCGTATTCCATTCACAACTACAAGCATCCCGACAAGGCCGACCTGGCCAGGAAATACCGGATCGGCCAGATGCCAGTTATCCAATTCGTGGAAAAGTTTTCGGGAAGCGGAACGGCCAACTACAAGCAACCGTTTTCGTCCCGCGGGCGCAGATCAACCCGTCCGATCACCCTCCCGTCTGATTACCCACGAACGCCG
The DNA here is from genome assembly GCA_014379925.1 of Cytophagales bacterium. Lineage (GTDB taxonomy): Bacteria > Bacteroidota > Bacteroidia > Cytophagales > ES-bin-26 > ES-bin-26. Next base: position 13,782 of record JACMKY010000573.1, read on the forward strand.
AACCGGGCCAACTACAAGCAACAGAACGTAGTCATCCCCTAGCGGACAGGCCACGGTCAATGGCCCACCGGAAGCGGAAACGAGTTGGCCGGCCGCGTTTCCCGGCAAACGTACCCATTAGGCCTAGCCGGTTGAAACACTTCCCGCCCGTGCAGTGCTTCTCCTTTCCGCGGATGACGCCGCGGCCCCGGTTACGGGGAGAAATTGTTTTTGTACCGGATGGTGGGCGAGCACCCCACCGGTTTCAATTTCGTATAACCAGCCGTGCAACCGGAGCTGGCCCAGCGCCAAGCCCTCCACCACGCAGGGGTGGGTGCGCAGGTTTTCCAGTTGCACCAGCACGTTTTCCTTTGCCGCATCCAGCACCCGGTCTTCCCCGGTCTCTTCCGGACGTTTCTCGTGCACAATGCGCCGGGTCGCCTCGGCGTGCCGCAGCCAGTTGCTCACCAAAGGCAGGCTCCCCAGCGTTTCCGGGTGCAGCAGACCGTGCATGGCACCGCAGTGCGAGTGGCCACACACAATGATGTCCCGGATTCCCAGTACCCTCACGGCGTATTCAATGGTTGCCCCTTCGCCTTCATTGGCGGCTCCGTACGGTGGGGCTGATTATGGCCCCTCCCCTACTGGTCATCGGGATGGTGCTGGTCAGGACGCTTTATCAGGAAGATACACTAGGTGACAAACCGACGGAATGAAGTCGATAAGGTGTTGTGCTTTTTAGCGCAACACCTACTCTGAGGCGGAGTTGTAAACAGCCTTGGCCGGCTTCCTTCTCCCGGTAATGAATTTGTTGACGATGAAGTAAATCACCAATGCGGAAAACACTCCGGTCAGAAAGTCGGTCAGGGGAACCATGACCGCCGTATAGAGCATCATCGCCAGTTCAAACCGCCCGGCCCGTTTGACCTCCCGGATCTCGGAGGGCTTAATCATGTTACTGGCCACCCAGACCAGGATACCGCCAATGCAGGCCATCGGGATCAGTTCCAGGTACTGCGCCAAGTAATACGCCAGCGTGAGCTTCAGAATGGCCTTGAAGTAGCCGGCCAAGGGCGTCACGGCTCCGGCTTTGATGCTGGTGGCCGTGCGGGCCAGCGCACCGGTACAGGGAAAGCCCTGCACCAAGGGCGTAATGATCTGAACCATACCCTGACCAAAGAATTCCTTGTCGGGGTTGAACGGGGTTTTCTGGTTATTGGCCAACCGGTCGGCCATGGACGAACACAGGACACTTTCCACCCCCGATACGAACACAATGGCCCCCACGAAGTAAACGATATCGAAGACCACCGACGCGCTCAGGGCAGGCAGTGCCGGGGCCGTAAAGACAAAAAAGTTATTGGGAATGGAACCGTAGATGTCTTTGACCAGCACGATCCCTTGGTTGTTAAGCACCGTTGCCGACAATACCGTTGCCAAGGTCATAGCAATCAACGGCCCTGGAATGAATATGGAGATGCGCAAAGCTGCTTTCGTGACGACAAACGTCAGTACGCCCAGCAGGATGGACCACCCGTTGATCTTATCTAAATTCTGGAAAGCCGCGCGCAGGTTTCCGATCAGGCCACCCTTCACGTCCTCGTCCTGCCCCAGCAGGCTGTCAAAGGATTCGATGCCCAGGATGTCTTCCAGGTTGGTGAGCGCGATGGCAACGGCAATACCAATGGTGAAGCCGACAATAATCGAATTGGGCACTAATTTGGCGTACCGCCCGAAGCCGTAAATGCCCATGATGATGAGTATTATGCCGGCCAGAATCGATACGAGTACCAGGAAACTGTGCGCCGTGCCAAAATCACCGCCGGCAGCCGGACCGTACTTGGCGATCAAACCGGCGATCACGGGAATGAACGCAGCCGTGGGGCCGTACACCTGGTATTTGGAGCCGCCGAACGTCCGGCCAACCACGCAGGCCAAGGCCCCGGCAATGATGCCGTTCTCGGGGCGCATCCCCATCGCCATCGCAAAACCCATGGCCATGGGAATGGCCGTCATCGCCACGATCAGGCCCGCACTGAAATCCCGGTAGACGACCGTAGGCCAGTTGTCCTTGGTGAGGTCCTCCCAGCGGGAGTCGAAAAAGGTGAAAAACAACTTCAACCGGCTCGCCGGTGTTGTGGGAAACAAGGTCTTTCTCATGGGAATCAATACAGAAATAAATTTTCGAGTTTATCTGCTTCGGGAAGGGCAGCGTGCCAGTTCGAGCCTATTTGGTAGTGGGGAACCGGACACTTCCTAATGTAAGGCCAGGGGTCAAAGGCTCGTTTACCCAGGTGCAACCGATAAAACTGGGAGAGGAAGATGGAGTCGATTCTCAACGTATCAAGCAGGGTGTCGAACGTACTCTGCGCATAGCCGTGAAAAAAGTGAATCCGCAGGTTCCCAATCTTACGTTCACATCGGTTGCGTAAGATGCCAACGGCGTCTTCAAAATCATTTGTTGATAAGTCACGGATGATTCGTGCCGGC
>JACMKY010000574.1 GCA_014379925.1 Cytophagales bacterium
AATTTACGCTCGTTCAGGTGTGACGGGAAGCCGCGACGCTCCAACCGAGAAATAGCCAGCCGGTTGATGCGTTGAGAAAAACTTACTCATCCACTCATCAACCCATAAACTCTTTTTCCCTCAGGAATTGCTGATAATGACGCTGAAAAATAGTCAGATTTTCCTTTAGTCGCTGCAATCCCGCGGCCAGTTCCGAAACGTCCTCCCTTTTCAGCCGGGCCTCCACCTCGGCGGCAACGCTCGCCAACCGGTCGAGGCCCAGCGTACCGGCGTTGCCTTTCAGGGTGTGTAAATGACTCAGCACCAACGCATAGTCACCCGTTTCGGCGGCCGCTTCGCACGCTTGCAACTGCTGCTCGGCTTCCCCGGCAAAATCGTCGAAAGCGGCCTGCACCGTCTCCAGGCCCCCGTATTTTTTCAGTTGCGCCACTGCGTCCGGGTTGATGAAGGGAGGCAGTGATTGCGGACCGTAGTCCGTGGCCAACTGCCCGCCGTCTCCGGTCAATAATTGCTTTTTCACCGTCCCCTTGTCCGCTGCCAGCAGCCATTCCTTGACCTTTCGGATCAGGATCTGCGCTTTGATGGGTTTGGAGATGTAGTCGTCCAGGCCCTGGCTCATAAACCGTTCCCGGTCTTCGCTCATCGAGTAGGCCGTCATGGCTACGATGGGCGGCAATTGGGGAATGGCTAGCTTCCGGGCTTCCGCCGTCACGGTGATGCCGTCCATGTCGGGCATCTGGATGTCCATGAAAATCAGGTCGTATCCTTCGTCTTCGCTCAGGATGACATTTCCTTCGGCCACGCGGCGGACCGCTTCGCTCCTGGTCGGCTGGTCGCCATCGGTCCGCCGATGCGGTTCCTTCGGAAGGATGACATTTCCTTCGGCCGCGCGGCGGACCGCTTCGCTCTTGGGCGGCTGGTCGCCATCGGTCCGCCGATGCGGTTCCTTCGGGAGGTCACCCCCCCCCTCGTGGAGGAGAGGGGTCTCGGGCAGGTAAACCGCCCGGATCTTTCGGAGCGCTTCCTGGCCGTTGGAAGCGGTTTCAACCCGGCAGCCCGCCCGGATCAGGATTTCGGAAGCCACTTTCCGGTTGATCTGGTTGTCGTCCACCAGCAGGATGCGGGGGTTGCGCCCCTGGAAGTAGTCCTGGGGCAGGAACTCCTCTTCTTGCTCGAGTTCGCGGCGTGGGCCCGTGCGCGTTTCCCGGGCCTCGAACGTAAACCAGAACGTGCTGCCCTTGCCCACCGCCGACACCAGACCGATCTCGCCGTTCATCATCCGGCACAGTTCGCGGGAAATGGCCAGGCCCAGCCCGGTACCTCCGTAGGCTTTGGTGGATGAATTGTCCACCTGGCTGAAGGAGTTGAAGAGCAGGGCCTGGTTTTCCCGGCTGATGCCGATGCCCGTGTCCGACACCTCCACCTTGAGCGTTCGGGTCTTGCCGCCGCGTTTGCCCGTCACCGGCGACACGCGGAGGTGGATGCGGCCGCCGTCGGTAAACTTGATGGCGTTGGAGGTGAGGTTGGACAGAATCTGCAGCAGGCGCGTTTCATCGGCGATCACGTAGGAGGGTACCGACTCCTCGATGGAATACGTCAACCAGTTGTCTTTGATGCTGGCCTGCTGGGAGAAGAGCGCGTAGAGCTTTTCTACCGTATCCCGGAGGGAAATCGGTGTTTTGTGCAGTGCCATCTTGCCCGCCTCGATCTTGGAAAGGTCCAGGATGTCGTTGAGGATGTTGAGCAGGGTTTCGGAGGATTTCTTGATGGTGTAGACGTACTCCTTCTGCTCTTTCTGCAGGGGCGTGGTGTTGAGCAGGTCGATCATCCCGATGACCCCGTTCATTGGCGTGCGGATTTCGTGGCTCATGTTGGCCAGGAAACGCTCTTTCACTTTCAGGGATTTCTCAGCCACTTCCTTGGCCTTGATGAGTTCCTGGGCGGCGTTCTTCAGCTTGGTGATGTCGCGGGCCACGCCTTCGATCTCGCTGGGCCGGTTTTGGTTGTTGTAGATGAGACGGATGTTGAGGATGAACGGAATGTAGGTGCCGTCTTTGATGCGCACGCTGGTTTCGAAGTTCTTGACGCTGCCGTGGCGCAGCAGTTCCCGCATCACCTTGCGCTCCTGGGCCGTGTCCTGGAAGAATTGCGCGATCTTCTTGCCCAGCACCTCCATCGGACGGTAGTTGGTCACCTCGTACACCGACGGACTGATCATAATGATCTTGCCCTTCAGGTCGGAGCGGTAGTAGATATCCTGGAAAGACTCGAAGATGTTGCGGAATTTTTCCTCGCTGTGAATCAGGGCCAGTTCGGCGTACTTCTTCTGGGTAATGTTGTGGGCAATGCCCGAAACCTCTTCGATGCGCGGGGCGGCCCCGTTGCCTTCGGAGTGGAAAATGGGATCCAGGTAGATTTCCCGCCAGGTGCTGCGTCCGTACTCGTCCTGCACCTGCACCTCAAAGTACTGCGGGTAGCCCTGGAAGGCCAGCTTGTACTTTTTCTCCCAGAGGGATGGTTCATTGGGGTGGGCTTCCGCCGGGTTGGTAAATTGCCCGCGCAACCGTTCCTGACCCAGGTTCAGTTCCGGCTTGAAGCCCAGCTGCGCTTCGATAGACTCGGCGTAGTTTTGGTTGAATGAGGTGAGTGTCAGTCGTTTGTTGACCGACCACATCAGGTGAGAACCGCTTTCGAAGATGGCGTTCAGCCGGGCCGTCTGCTTGTGGAGTTCCTCCTCGTTCTGCTTGCGCTCGATGGCCAGCGCGATCTGCCCGGAAATGAAGTCGAGCAGTTCCAGGTCCTTGATGGTGTAGGTGCTCCGGCTCCGGTAGCATTTGACGGCGATGATGCCGGTGATGCGGCTGCCGATCTTGAGCGGTACGCCCAGCCAGACCTTCGGAATAACCCCGTACACCTCAATCTTGTTCTCGTTGGCCAGCTGAATGATCTGCTCCTCGTAAAGAAACAGCGACTTGTTGTAGGCGATGGCGTATTCGGTGAGTCCCTTGCCCGCCCGGCGTTGGTTGAGACGCACTTCGCCCTCGAAAAACTCGTCCACGTAGTAAGGGAAGTAGAGGAAGTTCTTCGGTTCGTTGTAGAGGGTGATGTAGAAATTCTTGGCCTCGATGATCTTGTCCAGTTCCCGGTGGATGTTCTGGTACAAGTCTTCCAGGTTGACGCTCTGGATGGTGAGGTTGGCGATGCTGTGGTAGAGGCTTTGCGCTTTTTCCGCCCGGATCTTGTCGGTGATGTCGTAGAGGATGCAGCGGAGGGCGGTGGGCCGGGCGTGCTCGAAGCGACACGTCACGCTGCCGGCCAGGTGAATGCTTTTGCCTTCCTTGCTCACGAAAACCGTTTCGAATTTGTAGAGCTTCTCTCCCTTGAGGATCTTGCTGAACTTGCGCAGGGTGGCGCGCACCAGGTCGGGGTGAATGATATCCTTGACGTTCAGTCGCTCGATTTCCGCGTCGGTGTAGCCCAGCTTTTCCTTCCAGGCGTGGTTGACGAACAGGAAACCGCCCTTTAGTGAAAGCACCTGGATGAGGTCGTTGGTGTTGTCGAACACGTCCTGCAACTGCGCGTTGGTGCGGGCCAGCACCATGGCCACCCGTTTCTTGTCGGTTACGTCCTCCCCGATGCGCGTGAGCCCGGTGGTTTCGCCCTGGGCGTTGTTCATCATCACCGAGTGGTACTGCACGTAGCGCACGTTTCCCTCCCGGGTGACGATGACCCGTTCGCTTTTGTTGAAGATGCCACCCCGGTCGAGGGCCGTCCGGAACTCGTTCCGGCGTTGGGTTTCTTCGGCTTCGGGAACGAAAACCTTGAAGAAATCCTTGCCCACCACCTCTTCCCGGGTCCAGCCGGTGACCTTGAGCATGAAGTCGTTGCAGAACGAGACGGTTCCGTCGCGCTCGATGGTGAAACCCAGCAGGTTTACCTTCTCCAACGCTTTCCGGAAATTTTCCTCCGCCTTCAGGACCGCCTGCTGGCGCTGGTGCTCGTCCTCGACCAGCTTGCGTTCCGTTACGTCGATGGCCGAGGAAATGTAGCCCTGGAAATGGCCGTCGCCGTCGATGTAGGGAATGCCGTGGTCTACCATCCAACGGTATTCGCCGTCGGAGCGCCGCAGGCGGTAGGTCACCTCAAAGCTTTGCCGCTTCTTGAAAGCCTGGTCGATCTCCGAGAGCGCGGGGGCCACGTCGTCGGGGTGCATGCTTTCCAGCCAGCCGCTTTCCACTTCCTGTTCCAGCAACCGGCCGGTGAAGGAGAGCCACTGGCGGCTGAAAAAGTAGAAGTAGTTGTTGGCGTTGGTCATGCGGAGCAGTACCGGGGCGTGGTCGGCCATAATGCGGAACTTGGCCTGGGCAGCCTGGTCGGAAGGAATTGGTCCTCCCGCAACGGTGGGCGGCAGTCCGCCGTTGGTCGCCCCGGACGGATCCAGCGGATTCGGGTGGACATCCACTTCCCGCAACGGCGGGTTCTTCAGTTGCTCCGCCCGGCCGTTCCGCCCGGCCGTGGACGGGCCATCGGGCAGGTGGTTTGGGGAAGGGTGGTTCGAGCCATTCCCGGTCGCCTGGTACGACATCCGACCCACGGTCATCGCGCGCTGGTTGGCCTCGTAGGCTTTGTTGAGCCGCGCCTCTTCTCCTTGCCGGACCTTCTCCCGCAGGTGTTCAATCTCGGCGATCAACTCCTCTTTGCTTTTATCCTGCCAGTTCATCACCCGGGTTGGTTTAGCTTGGGTGAAATTACGAACAAATGCGAATAATCGCTATTTTGCGTCCCAACGCCCCCCGGATATCCGGGCAAGGAAACGCGCGGGTGACGAATTTCCCCGGGCCGGACTTGCGGCGCGCGGCGCACCGGGTCCGGCGCTGTTGTCCACCATTATGCTCGTTATTGCCCACTACATCGCCTCGTTCGGGGCGTTTTTCCCGCTCTCCGCCCTGGACCGTCCCTGGCAGGTTACCGCGCGGGCGTCCGCCTTGGTGGGAGCGCGCCTGGACGGGCTGGGGCCGGATTTCGTCGTTCACGGGCAAGTAGCCGTCCACCGGCAGGCGGTGGTTGAAACCGGCGTGGTATTCAAAGGACCGGTCATCGTCTCCCGCAACTGCTTCGTGGCCGCGCACGCCTACCTGCGGGGCGGCGTTTTCCTGGCCGAGGGCGTCACCGTGGGTCCGGGCTGCGAAGTGAAAGCCAGCTTCGTGTTCGGTGGCAGTACCCTGGCCCACTTCAACTACGTGGGCGATTCGCTGGTGGGGGCGCACGTCAACCTGGAGGCGGGTAGCGTAACGGCCAATCATTTCAACGAGCGGGAAGAGAAAGCCATCTCCGTGGTCGTCGATGGCCAGCGCCTCTCTACCGGCACCGACAAGTTCGGGGCCCTGATCGGGGACCGCTGCCGCATCGGAGCCAACGCCGTCACCAGCCCTGGCACAGTTCTCCGCCCCGGCAGCGTGGTGGGCCGGCTGGCATTGGTGGATCAGGTGGGCGACCGCTAGCGGGGCGGAATCAGCAACCGGGCGGCGCAATCCGGCTGGGGCGGCCAAGTCT
>JACMKY010000575.1 GCA_014379925.1 Cytophagales bacterium
CGCCCCGTCCGGAAGCAATCTTCTTACGCGGCCATCCTTTCGCCCCACGGTCACGGTCCAAACCTCCGGTTCGGGGAAAGCGTGCAGAAACGGTGCGCTACCCTGGCCCGGATGGGCGCCATCGTCTTCGCCTACGACATGGTCGGGTTCGGCGATTCCGACCAGTGTTCGCACCAGCACCCCCGGGCGTTGACCTTGCAAACCCACGCCAGCCGGCGGGCGGTCGACTTTCTGTTGTCTTTGCCCGGCGTTGATCCCCAACGGATCGGGGTAACCGGGGAATCGGGCGGGGGAACGCAAACCTTTCTACTCACCGCCCTCGACGAGCGGATCGCGGTGTCCGTGCCCGTGGTGATGGTATCGGCGCACTTTTTCGGCGGGTGCACCTGCGAGAGCGGCATGCCCATTCACCAAAGCGCCGACCACCAGACCAGCAACGTGGAGATTGCCGCTCTGGCGGCGCCGCGCCCCCTGCTGCTGATCTCGGACGGAAAAGACTGGACCAAAAATACCCCGGAAGTAGAATATCCCTACATCCGCCGGATCTACCGGCTTTACGGGAAAGAAATGCAACTCGAAAACCGGCACCTGCCCGACGAGGGCCACGACTACGGCCCCAGCAAGCGAAAGGCCGCGTATCCATTCCTGGCCAAACACCTCGGCCTTTCCCTGGAGGCCGTATTGAACGCGCGCGGAGAAATGGACGAAAGCTTCGTCACCCTCGAAAACGAGCAGCAGCTCCGGGTGTTCGACGCCCAGCACCCCCGACCCGACTACGCGCTGCGGGGCGACGAAGCGGTGAGCAAACTGCTGGAACCGGGAAGTGCCAAAGCCAAGCGGTAGCCAGCTAAGTAGCTACCCTGAACCACGCTGACTCAATTGGGCAGACAACGCAGATGACCCCGCTCGGCTGACCCGGCCCGCCGGCCCGTCCATCCGGTACGCTACTCGCGGCTGCGGAGCAACGGCCTTTTCGTGTATTGCGTCGGTACGGACACGACCGGCTCCTCCAGCTGAACGCCCGGCCGGCGGCGACCGACCAGGCGAACGTAGCCGAGGTAGCTGCCACGATCCGCCTCCAGGGCCTCAATCTCCGCCGCGTTGTCGGGGGCAATTGCCAGGTGCCAGTCCCGCCACAATTGCCAGCCGTCGGGCAGCGTGTCGGCCAACTCGATGTCCATGGTGCCGGTCCGCTCCCAGTGCCACCGCCACCAGGCGGCCGAGTGCAGACACCACAGGTCCGGGGTCCACCACCCGCGAAGATGCTCGGGAACCGAGCCCTCGAACTCCCGCATCAGTCCGGCGCCGGCGATCCCTACCCGGCCGCCCGGCTTCACCAACCGGGCGAGGTAGTTGAGGTACAGATCATCCGTGCCGTAATAGATGAAGGAGTCAATGCTGACGATGGCGTCGAAGAATTCGGCGGCGAAGGGCAGCGACCGGGCGTCCGCGTGAATCGGGAAGACCCCGTCCCCGACGCCGGCATCCCGGATCCGCTGGAGGTTCTCCGTGGCGCTGAACCACAAGTCGGTGGCCCAGACCTGCACCCCGAACTCCCGGTGGAGGAAGACCGAGGACATTGCCCGCCCGCAGCCCAGGTCCAGCACCCGCATCCCGGGCCGCAGGTCCAAGGTCCCGGCCAGCCACTCGGTCATCCACAGGGGATTGGCCCCGCCGCTGACCCCGGCAGTAATCCACCCGGGGTGATACCCCGCCGAGCGGGGAAACTGTGGCAAAACGAATCGCTCATCCATGGTGATCTGCTTTTAGTTTAACCTATATTCTGATAAACAGCTTCTTCCGGTACATCCAGTAGAGGATTCCCCATTCGATGAGCAGCACCAGCCCTCCCTTGACCAAGGTGGCGTAGGGAGCGCCGAAAACCTGGTCAAAGTTCGGCCCCAGGTGGATGTACAGTGAACCGGCGATGAAACCGCCGAAGCCATCGGCGATCACGTAGGCAGCGATGGAGTTCGTGCCGATCACCACCAGCGGAAATGACCATTTCCGGTAATTGCCCACCTCGGTGACGCCGTAGAAAAAAGCCAGCAACAGAAAACACCAGCCCCCGCTGAAGAGGACCCAGGCCGGGGTCCAGATGCGCTTCACCACCGGATTGATCCCCAGCGCGTGCAGCAAAACGCCCAAAGCCAGCAAGCCCACGCCCATTAGGATCAAGAAGTTCATTTTCGCCCGTTGGGCCGTGGCCGCTTTCAACGCGTTGCCCGCCAGCAAACCCAGGATCATCGTTCCCAGCGTAGGAATGAAACTGAGCGTAGCGTAGCCGCCACCATTGTGGGTAAAAGCGCTTTCCCGCGGGAACAGGTTCAGAAACCACCGGTCGAAAGCCCAGGCGAAGTTGGTGTTCTTGTTCCAGTGCGCCGCCAAGCCCCGGAAGTTGGATTCCCAATCGGGGCTTACCCCGGCACCGGCGTAGTCAAAGGCGGCATCCGGTAGCGGATACCGCGCGAAAGCGACCCAATAGCCCACCAGAATCAGGACGAGCGCCCCCACCTGCACCCGCCGGGAATAAAATCCCAGCCCGAACAGGAAGGTATAACCCAGCCCGATCTGGGTGAGGGTATCTTCAAAGGTAAAGTACGTTTGATTGGCGTGCATCGACCGCAGGAATATACCCAGCCCGATCAGAATGAACGACCGCACAACGGCGCGTCGAAGCAAAGCATTGAACGCGGGGTGCCGCCCACCGTTGCGGGAAGCGGAGGGCGGCCCGTTGGCTTCTTTGGCCAAGCGGCTAGCCAGGGAAAAGGGCAGGGCGACCCCCACCAGAAAGGAAAAAGAGGGCTGAATCAGATCGTGCAGCGAACAACC
>JACMKY010000576.1 GCA_014379925.1 Cytophagales bacterium
CATTGGTTTCCAGGGTTCGCTGAAACTCGGCGAGGGCCTTCGCCAGGTTGCTTCTGCTGGGCGATTCACCAAAAATGCGCTGGAAGTAAGCCCGGTACGTCTGGCTGCTATTCAGGCGCGTGACCGCCGAGTCGATGGGCAAATCCATTTCGTCCGGATCGGCGATGGGTATCAGCGCCTGTTCTTCGAGGGTAGCGGCCCGTCCGTCCCAGAAGAAGTTGACCTGCAACCGGACGTTCATGGCCGAGGGCGTGTTGCGTTTCCCCTTCCGGCCGAACACGCCCGAACTGAGGGCGGCCGTATCCGCAAAAGCAAACGCTTCCTGGTGGCAGGTCGCGCAACTGATGGTGCGGTTACGGGACAGGATCGGGTCGAAAAACAGCCGTTTGCCCAGTGCCGCCCGGTCTTTCGGCTCGTCCTTGACCGAAGCGGCGCCGACTAGCACGAAGGTGGCAACGGCGGTTAGAAAGCATACGGGGGTTTTCATTGCTTCGCTGATTTTGCCCGGCCCATCGTCGAAACGCGAACGAATGACTCCCGGCGTGCCCGGCAAGTACCTTCGATGACGGTCCAACGAACGGAGTCTTGGGCAAAGAAGTGAAGCTTGTAGGTACCGTCGTAGTTGCTGTCACAGATCGCACCGGCGTAGCCGAGCGCATCCTGTCGGACGCAGTGCTTTCCGCTGACGAAGGCTTTGCCATTAATGAAGAAACCATTGGTACCATCGGCCCGGAAAATACCCACCACGGTTGTCCCATCCGGAGATTTCTGCTGCCAGCGACCCACCAGCGTTTCGGGTGGACTGGTGAACGATAGGGCGGCACAGGCGGTGACGAAAAGACGGAGAAGGAGGGCCTTTTTCACGTAGTTTTTGGTGTTTAGTGGTGAAATATACTGGGGTTGATTCATCGCCTGGTTGATTTCACGCGGTCTGGATTGACGCGACCCAGTGTAACGCCGTCCATGCCCGCTCGCCGCTCGCGACAGGTGTCTGCCAAGACGGTAAACCGAACGGAATCCCGGGCGAAGAAGCGCAGTTGATACCGGCCGTAGTAAGCCGGACCGCACGACGGGTAGGCCAGGGCAAACGTATCCTGGCGGACGTAATACTTCCCGTTGGCGAAGGCTTTGCCGTTGACAAAAAAGTCGAGGGAGCCATCGGGGCGAAAAACACAAAGCGCGGTCATCCCATCGGAAAATTTCTGTTGCCAGCGCCCAATCAGCGGGTTGGGCGGCGAAATGAACGAGAGCGCCGCCAGGGCTCCGCCAACTAGGCCAGTGATAAGCGCGTTTTTCATGGTAATGGTGCTTCCGGCTGGTTCATGGCTTCCAGCCAGCGATAGTTGTCGGTAACGGTCAGGCCGAAATACGCATCCGTTACCGGACGTTCGCTGGTTTTGGGGTACGCAAACGAAGTGGCTTGCCCGGTGGGGCGGCTCTGGCTGTCGCAACCCGCTACGGCGAGACAGGCAGCGAAAAGAAGGATGGGGTAGGGTTTCATGGGGTTTAGGTGTTAAAGATCAGATTTGGGAAGTCAATGATAAAAACGGGACTGGAATCACCCCGGCGGCCCGGCTTTGAACGCGTAGCCAATGCAGATACCAACCCGGATGTCGGCCTGGAAATCCTGCGGACGGATTTCTTCCCGGTACGGCCCGTTGCCGTCATCGCGGCCATAGGTTTGCCGCCCGCCAGCTATCGGAAAGTACCCACCGCCCAGAAAAGCATCCAATGCAAAGCCTCCGCGGAAGATGACCTGCCTCCCAACAATGGTGCCCCCGCCCAGCAGGTGGTAGGAAACTTCCGATAGCCGTGAACCAGAAGTAGACCCTCTGCTTATTTGGTACACGTGGCGGTACTTGAGGTAGGGGCTCACATAAAACCCTGAGGGGCGCGGACGGCGTTCGGTAGACGTACGTTTGGAGAGGTAAAACTTAAACTCCGGGGTAAAACTGAAAAATTTATTAAAACCGAAAAGGTCTACATTGATTCGCTGTACACTGAACTGCAAACTTTTACGCGGGGCAACTTGCCCTTCTACCAACAGCGAAAAAGGGCCTGATAGGTTCGTTTTAAATACAATTGGACGGTAGTAGGTAGCTGTCGAATCCTGGGCCTGGAGCGACGCAGCGTTAAATAACAGCAGCAAACCGGCAGTATAAATGGGTAATTGTTTTTCCACGAACATGGGAGAAATGATTTATTGATTCATTTGGAAGTTTTAGCCATCAGAATCAAATTAAGCAGGGTACCAAATTCTTCGTCGCCAATTGCCACGCCTTCTGTATCCGTGTTCATCCGGTGTACCACAATCACGTTCAGGTTGGTGAACAAGCGGTTATGGTGTGCAACTCACCATAACCGACCATGGCCGCCGCGCTCCCAAAGGCTTGCATCCGATTGGGTTGCCAGGTGAGGCCCACAATCTCCTCAATGGAGCGGCCCCGGTGGGTAGGTTCCCCGGTCCAGACGGGCGTACCGTCGCGGTGGGCCTGCAACGCCCGCCACATGCCCCAGATGTCGCCCTGCTACCGGTTAAACTCACTTTTTGGCCACCACGTCGTTGGGTTCCACTTTCACCCCCAGGTTGTAAAGCGCAAAAGAAATTGCATCAGTTTGGTCCTCAATGCGTTTAGTGAGCGAAGAAGCGCCGTGACCGGAGTTGGTTTCCACCCGGATCAGCACCGGATGAGGTCCGGCTTGCTTGGCTTGCAGTTCGGAAATGAATTTATACGAATGCATGGGCACGACCCGGTCGTCGTGGTCGGCAGTGGTAACCAGCGTTGCCGGGTAGTTTACGCCCTTCTTCACATTGTGTACCGGCGAGTAGGCGTATAAATTTTTGAAATGTACCAGGCTGTCGCTGTCGCCGTATTCCCGTTTCCAGTTGTGGCCAATGGTAAAGTGCTGAAAGCGCAGCATATCCAGCGTGCCTACGGCGGGCAGAACTACCTTGAATAAATCCGGGCGTTGCAGCATCACCGTCCCCACCAGGTTACCCCCGTGCGAACCACCGGAAATGGCAATCTTTTCCTTGGAGGTGTATTTTTCCTTGATCAGGTATTCTGCCGCCGCAATAAAGTCGTCGAAACGGTTCTGCGTGTTGAGCAGCATCCCGCCCCGGTGCCAGGCTTCCCCGTACTCGCCACCACCCCGGATATTGGCTACCGCGCTAACCACGCCCAAGTCCATCAGCATACAATCAATGGAGGAAAAATAAGGGGTGGAATTAATGGCATACCCACCGTAGGCGTAGATCTTTACGGGATTGGTGCCATCCAACTTCAATCCTTTCCGGTAGGTAAGGAACATGGGAATTTTCGTGCCGTCCTTGCCCGGGTAAAACACCTGTTTGACCTCGTAGTTTTCCGGGTTTAGCTTCGTTTCCGATTGCTTGAATACGCTGGAAGCGCCAGTAGCAATGGTATAGCGGTAGATCGTCCGCGGGTATACCGTTGACATGAACTGGTAGAACACCTCCTTTTCAGTCCGGTGGCCGTAAAAGCCTTCGGCCATTCCCAGACCAGGCAACTTGATTTCGTGTTCCAGCTTGCCAGTCAGGTCGTGCTGGTACACGCGGGAGGAGACGTCTTTGAGGTAACGCGCAAAGATTTTGCCGCCTACTACCGCAATTACCCGTTCCAGTACTTCCGGTTTTTCGGGAATGATGGTCTGCCAGTTGGTTTCCTCCGGGTGCTGCGGGTCAATGAGCACCAGCCGGAAGTTGGGCGCGCCCCGGAAGGTACGTACCAACAGTTTGCCGCCGATGTTATCCACGATGTCAAATTCCCCATCCTTGCCTTTTAATACGGTTTTGAGCGGCGCGTTCTTTTCAGATAAATCTTGGACCCGGATTTCGTCGGTTTTGTCTTTGCCCAGCAACAGGTACAATACCAGAAAGCGTCCGTCTTCGGTAGCACCTCCGTAAGCCAGCGTTTGTGGGTGTGGGTCTACGTAAATCAACTCGTCCTCGGATTGCGCCGTGCCCAGCCGGTGAAAGTATACCTTTTCGAATTCGTTTATCTGCGAAAATTCTTTTCCTTTCGCCGGGGCATCAAAGCGGCTGTAGTAAAAGCCGTCTCCCCGCCAGGAAGCGCCGGATTTTGCCCACCGGATGGTATCGGGCAGTTGCTTGCCCGTGGCTACTTCCCGCACCGTAATCTCCGTCCAGTCGGAACCGGCAGCTTGGGTTTGCAGCGCAACGTAGCGGTCGTCGTAAGAAGTGATAAAGCTTACCCTGGTCGTACCGTCCTGGGCAAGTGCATTGGGGTCTAAGAATACCTCCGGTTCACCGCCCAGCCCTTTTTGCCGGTAGATAACTGGCTGATTCCGGACACCATCGCCTTTGGTGAAAAAATAATATTCCCCGGCTTTTTGGGGCAATGAATACAAAGGGTACTGAATTACATCTTTGATCCGCCGGCGGATTTCCTCGCGGAACGGAATTTTTGAAAGGTAATCGAACGTAACTTTGTTCTGCGCCTGCACCCAGGCCTTCACGTCGCGGGCCGTGTCGTTTTCCAGCCAGCGGTACGGATCGGCTACTTTCACGCCGTGGTAGGTGTCCACCTGGTTCACCGTTTTGGTGGGTGGGTACTGGAGACGCGCCGTTGGGGTCTGCTCCGGCGTTCGGTCCGGGCGTTCGCAGCCCGCGTAGAGGAAGCAAACACAGAAGAAAAAGAGGACGATGGGTTTCATTGGGCGTTGGAGGTTAGGGGTTTGACATTGGGGATTGGTAGCAACCGGTGGAAGCAGAGAATTTGTCATTTCCGGAAAGCCCGCTTCGTGGACGTCTCGACCAGCGTGTGGCGTTCGTTCGTCTCTTGGGCGTTCTCGGGGCAATCCGATCAAGCAGTGAATCTGGCCAGGGAAGCATTGATAAGATACCTCGACGCCTGCTTGGCGGAGCTTTTCGGCGTAGGCAGCGCCTTTAATCGGCAACCGCCTTCGCGGCGAGGGTTGGCTGCGCGGCTTCCCGGTGCATCGGCTGCCGTTTCCAGTAGGTGAGCGATCGCCAGAGCCATTCCACCGGACCGAAGCGGAAGTGCCGCAGCCAGACCGGGCTGCAGAGCAGTTGGAATGCCCAGATGGCACCGACCACGTAGAACAACTGGTAGTACTGCAGCCGGGCGAAGTAACCCAGTCCGTAGCCGAAAAAGAACAGGGTGCAGATGATCGTCTGCATGAGGTAGTTGGTCAGTGCCATTTGCCCGACGGCGGCCAGCGCCCGCACCAATCCCCGCCCCGCCCCGGATTGCACCAGCAGGATCAGCAGACTCGCATGGGCAACCACCAGCAACAACCGTTGGATGGGATAGAGGTAGATGGCCAGGTTGAACGGATGCGCGTCGAAAAACGCCAGGCGGGAAGTGTGCTGGTGATTATACCACCAACTGTAGAGCACCAGCGGAATGCCCAATCCGTAACCCGCCGCGAGTAGCCACACGTACGTGCGCCGGGGCAACCGGCCGGTGAAGAAGCCCCACTTGAAGAAAGCCATGCCGAGCAGCATCAGGCCGAGCGCGTCCCACAGCAGCAGCGAGATGAACGCGGTCTGCATCCGGATGATATCCGGGCG
>JACMKY010000577.1 GCA_014379925.1 Cytophagales bacterium
ACCGCATCCTTGGCCACCCTGCGGATCGTCCTGTTCGCAAGTAGTGCACGACCCGGACCCGCCGGCCTTTTGGGCGTCTTCCACCACGTAAGTAACGCACACCTCGCTGTGCACGCGGGCGCTCGGGGCACGGGTAGCGGACTTATCCACTTGGCTGAATTCTTCCAACTTGCCGTCTTTGGCCTTGCCAATGGCGTGGATGCTGCCATTCTCCAAAGTATACCAAATCACCTCCCCGGTGAAATCCCGCGCGTCGATCTGGTGATGCTTCCGCTTCAGATAGTTTATATCCCCGATCATTTCCACCGTGAAAGCTTCCCGCTGCCCGTCCTCCTTCTGCCGGATGAGCAGGTTGCGGAAACCAATCTTGCTCAGTGAATACCGCTTATCACTGTTTACTGGTATGAGCAGGAAAGGCTTGCCTGCCGCGTCGGTTTTGGTTTCGGCGTGTTCCCATTCGGGTTCAATCACACTTTTGGTGCCTCCCGTTGCCGAGGCGTCATGGTCAAGCAAACTGTTATTGCCGATGCGGTCTTTCTGGGAGGCGTACCACTGCCAAGCCTCCGAAACGGCGGTTGGTGAGGGAATGGTGGTTTGCGGCTGGACGTCCAGTTCTGCCTCCCGGCGGCAGGCGGTAAACAGCAGGGACAGCGCCAGTAGCCAGGCGGCCCCTCGAAAGGATGATACAATGGTTTTAAGCATGACGGGAAGGGGATTAGAAAATGAAGAAAGTAACAGTTTCAAAATTATCCTTTTCCCAAAAAGATCAAATAGATGATGAAGAATTGTTTATTTCGTAACAATTCAGAAACAATACTACGACTATAAAGTACGTAACAAACGGCACTCCTTCATTTATCCAGCCAGTTGACTCCTGGTGTTTTAAGAGCCGACTACGTCATTGCATTGCAACGACGTTACTGTCGCTTACAACTTCCCCCTCACTTCGCCCGGCTGAAGGCGAACATGTTGGCTGTATCGGAAACATTCTCCGGGTTGGCAAAAACGGGAAGCCACTCCGACGCTTGAACCAGAGAAGGGAAGTTGCTGGGAACCTTGAAAACGAAAAAGCCCGCCGAATTGGTTTGGCGGGCTTTTTCACGTCATTGGCCAGGCGTCAGGAAAGCGCTACTTCACCTACGTTCACGAACAGGATCTGCCCGTTTTCGTCGAGCATCATTCCCACCACGGCATCCTTGATGATGCGCCCGGCGAGAATCTCCTTCGAGAGTTCGTTGAGGACGCGCTTCTGCAACACCCGCTTCAGCGGCCGGGCCCCGAACTGCGGATCGTATCCCTCCTGGCCCAGCAAATCCAGCACCTCGTCGGAAGCTTCGAGTTTGATGCCGCTTTCCTCCAATCGTTTCTGGATAAGTTTGAACTGGATGTTGACGATTTTGCGGATGTCGGACTTGCTCAGCGGGCGGAACATCACCAGCTCGTCGATCCGGTTGAGGAATTCGGGACGGATCGTACGCCGCACCAAGTCGAGCACGGCGCTTTTGGTTTCCTCCAGCACCGTTTCCCGGTTCCACTCCTCCATCCGCTCGAAGTTCTCCTGGATGATGTGCGAGCCGATGTTGGACGTCATAATGATGATCGTGTTCTTGAAGTTTGCCACCCGGCCCTTGTTGTCGGTCAGACGTCCCTCGTCGAGCACTTGCAAGAGGATGTTAAACACGTCGGGGTGCGCCTTTTCAATCTCGTCCAGCAGCACCACGCTGTAGGGTTTGCGGCGCACGGCCTCGGTCAGTTGTCCTCCCTCGTCGTAGCCCACGTAGCCGGGAGGCGCTCCGATCAGCCGGCTCACCGCGTGACGCTCCTGGTATTCACTCATGTCGATCCGCACCATCGCGTTCTCGTCGTTGAAGAGGAATTCGGCCAGTGCCTTCGCCAGTTCGGTCTTGCCCACCCCCGTCGTACCCAGGAAGATGAACGAGCCAATGGGCCGCTTAGGATCCTGCAACCCCGCCCGGCTGCGGCGTACCGCGTCGGCAATGGCCTCAATGGCTTCCTCCTGGCCCGCCACGCGCTTGCCCAGTTCCGCTTCTAAGTGCAGCAGTTTATCCCGTTCGCTTTGCAGCATCCTCGATACCGGAATGCCGGTCCACTTGGCCACTACCTCGGCAATGTCGTTGGCAGTCACCTCCTCCTTCAGCATCGCGTTCTCCCCTTGCA
Source organism: Cytophagales bacterium (assembly GCA_014379925.1). Classification (GTDB taxonomy): domain Bacteria; phylum Bacteroidota; class Bacteroidia; order Cytophagales; family ES-bin-26; genus ES-bin-26. Next base: position 2,179 of record JACMKY010000577.1, read on the forward strand.
TCTCCTTCACCTGGGCCTGCAACTCACCCAGGCGTTGCTCACTTTCGCGGATGAGGCCGTAGCGCAGTTCGGCCACGCGTCCGTAGTCGCCGGCCCGTTCGGCCTGTTCAGCTTCCAGCTTGTAGCGTTCGATGGTTTCCTTCTCGCGCTGAATGCCCTCCAGGACGGCTTTTTCGTTTTGCCATTTGGCCCGCAACCCTTCCCGGATCTCGTTCAGATCGGCAATCTCCTTGGAAAGCAGGGCTTCCTTGTCGCGGTCGTTCTCGCGCCGGATGGCTTCGCGCTCAATTTCCAATTGCATAATCTTGCGCTGCACCTCGTCCAGTTCTTCCGGCACCGAGTCGATTTCGAGGCGGAGTTTGGCGGCCGATTCGTCCATCAGGTCAATGGCCTTGTCGGGCAGGAAGCGGTCGGAAATGTAGCGGTGCGACAACTCCACGCAGGCGATGATGGCGTCGTCCTTAATGCGCACGCCGTGGTGCAGTTCGTACTTTTCCTTGATGCCGCGCAAAATCGAGATCGCATCCGGCACGTTGGGCTCGTCTACCACCACGGACTGGAAACGGCGCTCCAATGCCTTGTCCTTCTCGATGTACTTCTGGTATTCCTTCAGCGTGGTTGCCCCGATGGCGTGGAGTTCGCCCCGGGCCAGGGCCGGTTTCAGCAGGTTGGCCGCGTCCATGGCACCTTCGCCCCCGCTACCCGCCCCGATGAGCGTGTGGATCTCGTCGATGAACATGATGATCTCGCCGTTCGAATCGGTCACTTCCTTGATGACCGCCTTCAGGCGCTCCTCAAACTCCCCCTTGTACTTGGCCCCCGCCACCAGCAAGCCCAGGTCGAGCGAGAAGACGCGTTTGGACTTGAGGTTTTCGGGTACGTCCCCGTCCACGATGCGTTGGGCCAGCCCTTCGACAATGGCGGTTTTGCCGACGCCCGGCTCGCCCAGTAGAATGGGGTTGTTTTTCGTCCGCCGCGACAGGATCTGCAGCACCCGCCGGATCTCCTCATCGCGCCCGATCACGGGGTCGGTCTTGCCCGCGCGGGCCTGTTCGTTCAGGTTGCGGGAGTAACGTTCCAGCGAGCGGTACTTGCCTTCGGCGTTCTGGTCGGTGACCTTGGCGTTGCCCCGCAATTCCTTCAGTGCTTTCTTGAGGTCTTTCTCGTTGAAGCCCGCGTCGCGCATCAGGCTGGCCGTTTTTTCACGTCCGGCCAGAATACCCAGCAGCACGTGGTCGATGGCCACGTATTCGTCGCCGAATTCCTTGAGGTAAGTAGTGGCTTTCTGCAAAGCGGCGGCGGCGTCGTTGCCCAGGTAGGGGTTGCCCCCGCTCACTTTCGGATAAGCCGCGATGATCTCATCCAACTTGCTTTCCACTGCCGGGCGATTGACGTTCAGCTTCTTCAGCAAAAAGCCCACCGTGTTCTCGTCGGATTCGAGAATCGCCTTCAGCAAGTGACCCGTTTCGATGGCCTGTTGCGTATTACCCAGCGCCATTTCCGAAGCCCGCTGAATGACCTCCTGCGCCTTGATGGTATAGTTGTTGAAATTCATGGTCTTTGTCCGTTTAAATGCCTTTCGGTTTGGTTACGCAAGAAGGGAGCAAAGGATAAACCAAGCGCTGGTTTTTATTGATTCCGGAAAAAATGGCGTATTCTCACGAATTTCATTCCGAAAATCTGACAAGTTGGCTGGTACTGGCCCAAAGTTTCTAACGATCGAATAGTTGAAGAAGATGAATTTTCTGGTACGAACCTTAGTCGCCTGATTATTCTTTCCGCCACACGCTGGCCTCTACCATTCGTCCGACGAAGTCCCGGGAAGCTGTTCTTTGCAATCCGAACGCGGTAAACAACGGCGG
>JACMKY010000077.1 GCA_014379925.1 Cytophagales bacterium
GGAAGTACGGGAGATCAACGGACAAGCAGGAACGGTCACCCAACTGCTGAAAACTCCGAAGGAACAACGGACGCCGTCGCAAGAAAACGAGCTGCTGGAATACTACCTGCTCAACGTCGACCGGGACTACGCCACCAACCTGGCCAAAATCACCAGGCTCCGCGACGAGGAAAACCAACTGCTGACCGACCAACCGGAAGTGATGACGATGCGCGAACGGCGGGAGCCGCGTCCTTCCTTCGTCCTCAACCGCGGCGCCTACGACGCTCCCAAAGACCGCGTCGACCCGGCCACTCCCCACCAACTGACTGCCTACAACCCGAAACTGCCCAAAAACCGGCTGGGCCTGGCCAAGTGGTTGACCAGTCCCCGGCACCCGCTCACTTCGCGGGTGATCGTCAACCGTTTCTGGGCGATGACGTTCGGAAGGGGATTGGTGAGTTCCACCGACGATTTCGGTAACCAGGGCACCCTGCCCACGCACCCCGAACTGCTGGACTGGCTGGCCATCCGCTTCACGGATTCGGGCTGGAACCCCAAGGCTTTCATGAAAACCCTGGTGATGTCGGCTACCTACCGCCAGTCCTCCGTTCCGTCGAAGCAGGCCAAGGAAGCTGACCCCGACAATTCACTGCTCAGCCGGGGGCCTTCTTTCCGCCTGAGTGCCGAAATGATCCGCGACAACGCCTTGGCGGCGAGCGGGTTGTTGGCGCGGAAAATTGGCGGACCGAGTGTGTACCCCTACCAGCCCGCGGGAATCTGGGAGGCCTTGGCTACCCGCAACAAAACCCACTACGAGCAAGGCAAGGGCGACGACCTGTACCGCCGCGGTATGTACACGGTCTGGAAGCGGAGTTCGCCCCCACCCTCCATGGTGAGTTTCGACGCCCCCGAACGCTACTTCTGCGTGGTAAACCGGCAAAAAACCGCCACCCCGCTGCAATCGCTGGTGTTGATGAACGACCCGCAGTACGTGGAGGCTTCGCGCGTGCTGGCCGAGCGGATGATGCGGGAAGGCGGGGACACGCCCGAAGCCCGGGTCACCTTCGCGTTCAAAGCCCTCACCAGCCGTTCACCGCGACCGGCGGAGATGGCGTTGCTGCAACAACTGTACGCCGAAGAACTACCCGGTTTCCGGAAGGATACCAAACGGGCCCTTCAATTGCTGGCTACGGGCGAAGCCAAACGCGATGCCACCCTCGACCCGGCCCAACTGGCAGCCTGCACGGTGGTCGCCTCCACGGTGATGAACTTCGACGAAACGGTGATGAAAAGGTAAAACGAATTTTCACTCCGTACATCAATACAACGACTAACCATGGAAAACCACTTCGAACAAGTGCATCACCAGCTCAACCGTCGGGAATTTCTGAAGGGGAGCGTGTTGGGGTTGGGGGCGGCGGCCCTGGGCTCGCTGCTCAATCCCGGGCCGGCGTTGGCGGAGGGCGCGTCCGGATGGGCCGGTTCCGGACTGGACAACCCTCGTTTGCCCCACTTTGCCCCGAAGGTCAAACGGATCATTTACCTGTTCCAGAGTGGGGCACCTTCGCAGTTGGAGTTGTTCGACTACAAACCCAAGCTGCGGGAGATGTTCGGTCAGGAATTGCCGCCTTCGGTGCGGGGCAACCAACGCCTCACCGGCATGTCGTCGGGGCAACGGTCGTTTCCCCTGGCGTTCGGGAAGTTTGAATTTCAGCAGCACGGCAAGAGCCAGGCTTGGGTGAGCGACCTGCTGCCCTACCATTCGCAGATCGTGGATGAACTCTGTTTCATCAAAACGATGCACACCGAAGCCATCAACCACGATCCCGCCGTCACGTTCGTGCAAACGGGTTCGCAGCAGGCCGGCCGTCCCAGTTTCGGCTCCTGGATCAGCTACGGGCTGGGCAGCGACAACCAGAACCTGCCCACTTTCTGCGTGTTGCTTTCCAAGGGCCGGGGGGGTGACCAACCGCTTTACGCCAAACTGTGGGGCAACGGATTCCTGCCCTCCGAACACCAGGGCGTTATGTTTCGCTCCGGCAAAGACCCCGTGCTGTATCTCAATGATCCCGCGGGCATCGACCGCGCGGGCCGCCGCCGGATGCTGGATTACCTGGGCAAACTCCACCAGCAGCAGTTCAGCCACGTGATGGACGAGGAAATCAATTCCCGCGTGTCGCAGTACGAGATGGCGTACCGCATGCAGACCTCCGTGCCCGAAACGCTCGACATCTCCCGGGAACCCGACTACATCTACGACATGTACGGACCGGAATCGCGCCAGCCGGGCACGTTCGCGGCCAACTGCCTGCTGGCCCGCCGACTGGCCGAGAAAGACGTGAAATTCGTGCAACTCTATCACCAGGGCTGGGACCAGCACGGCAACCTGCCCAACGACATCAAGACCATGGCCAAGAGCGTGGACCAGGCTTCCGCGGCGTTGGTCAAGGACCTGCGGCAACGGGGTTTGCAGGAAGATACCCTCGTGATCTGGGGTGGTGAATTCGGCCGGACCAACTATTCGCAGGGCAAACTGACGCCCGAAAATTACGGACGCGACCACCACCCGCGTTGCTACACCGTCTGGATGGCCGGGGCGGGCGTGAAGGCAGGGATGACTTACGGGGAAACCGACGAGTTCGGTTACAACGTGGCCAAGGACCCCGTGCACATCCACGACTTCCAGGCCACGGTGATGCACCTGATGGGGATGGACCACGAGAAACTCACCTTCAAGCACCAGGGCCGCCGCTACCGCCTCACGGACGTGGCCGGGAAATTGGTGAAGGGGGTGCTGGCGTAGACAGCACCGTGGAACATTTGGGGTGAAGGCAATAACCGGGCCGGGTAAAAACAGGCCCCGGGGGAATAGCCGGGGTAAAGGAGAAGAAAAAGACCAACGGTGTTGTCGATTCTGTTGCGTCGAAGGAAAGGCATATTTTGATATCTGAAATTGAAAATCTAAATTTTCGACTATGGACCTAATTTACGTCCTGACCACACTTTTTATATCGGTGGTGGCGGAAATTATGGGTTGGTACATCGTTCGTTATCCCGGAGCGGCAATAAGGTGGGTGATATTTCGAAAAAAAACCTACAATGAATATCTTCGGGATCACTATTCCATCAACATTTTATACGCAGTATTTTTTGGGATGCTCACCTTTGGTTTATTTCGAATAGTTTAGTTCAGGGTAGTGCTAAAATGATCATGCTATTTGGTGATTAGAGTGGTAGATGAAGCATTTAATGGCTCCTGGATGATTGTTGAACTTCTTGGAGAAAGACAAAGTCTTGCGCACCAATCGAGAACAGCGTTGCCGGAGCGTGCAGTTGAATCGCTCCAGATGATTGCCTTAGTTACAAAGTTAACGGCTACCATTATTTCTTTACCACTACCGAATGGTGAATCAGCTTAAGTAATCACGCAGAATTAATCTTAATCAGCTTATCTCCAATACAGTAAAAACCCTTGTCATCAAGTAAACTATGCTGAAAAAACAACTTCTCATTGGATTAATAACCGGTTTAGTCTTTCTTTCTGGTTGCGAGGAAAAGAAAAACACTGCCGAAACCACCTCAGCATCGCCGAACGCGGAAACTTCCGTTGCGGAAGCCCCCGATGGAAACGCGGTGGAAGCCGACAGCAAGAAAGCACCCGGGGCCAACATTAGGGTAGTGCTCACGGGCGGTGAGAGGGCCGGTACCTACGAAGCCGTTTGCCAGGATGCCTGCTGCAGCTACGGTATTGCCGGGGAGAACACTTTCGGTACCCAGTACTCGGAAGACGGCAAAGGAGAGAAAGAGCTTTCCAGCGTTCAGCTGACAGTAAACAACGTTACGGAGGGCGAGAAATCGACGGAGGAATTCCTGGTAGCGATTTCATTCGGGAAGCTCCTTGACGCCAGTAGCAAAACCTACAGCATTGGCACCATTAAAGACAGCGATAACAGCAGCAGGATCGGGGGCTCGGGTACGCTGGATTTGAAGTATTCGGGGAAGAAGGCTACGGTCCGCATTCAGGGAAAAACCAAAGAAGGCGTGCAAATTGACCTGACAATGGAATGCCCGAGAATATCAACGGTGGAAAGTATCATGGAAGAAGCGAAGCAATAAGCGGGGCGGGTACGCTTCGAAAGTCCAAGTGCCTGAGGAAGGGGTAACCCCCTGCCTCAGGCACTTGATTTTTTGCGTTGCGCCGCCGTTGCCGACGGGCGTGGCGGAGAAGGCATTAAAAGAACGGATATCCGGCCGCAAGAATCATTCCGCTACCGCGCACAAATCATCGTGGTGGTTTGATTATACCGGCCGCTTTCCATCAAACAGTAGTACGTACCGGGTTCGTTGGTCTCGAAAGGTACTTCGTGCTTGCCCGGTTCAAACGTGCCTTCGACCAGGGTGCTGATTTCCCGGCCCGTGTGGTCGTAAACCCGAATGCGCACGGGGTCTCCCGTAGCCTGAAACGGCACCGTGGTCCGGCCAACGAACGGATTGGGATAGCTTTGGTAGAGAGCCGCCTGAACGGGCGTCGGCGCCGGATTTTCCACGACCGAGCCGAACAACGGCAGGATCGGAAACTGCCTCGCCAGCACCGCGGTTTGTTGGTCGGGCGAAACGCCCCACCAATCCTGGAGCAACGTGGCGTACACGGAACGGAAGTCGATTTGCATCGGCACGTTGGCACCCGTGCTGACCTGACTGGAAATAATGGGATTGGTGCCCAGCACGCCGCCGTTCACGGAGGCACCGAACACGAACAGGGGCGCGGCCGCCCCGTGGTCGGTACCGAAACTGGAGTTTGACCGGATGCGACGGCCGAATTCCGAAAACGTCATGCCCACCACCCGCTCGGCCACGCCCAGTTGCGTCAAATCGTCCTGGAAAGCGGCGATGGCACCCGATAAGCGTCCCAGCAGGGTAGCGTGCGTACCCGTGTAGGTTCCGCCCGTCGAAATCTGGTTGGCGTGGGTGTCAAACCCGCCGATGTCTACCACGTAGAGCCTCGTTTTCAACCCACCCGCGATGAGTTGGGCCACGATTTTAAGTTGATCGGCCAGCGGGTTCTGACCGGCCGCGGGATACTGACTTGACAGGTTGGTGGCCCGGCCCGCGGCCTGTTTAATCGAGCCGGCGTACTGTTGCGTCTGCTGCGCCACTTCGCGCACGAACGAGAGCGCCCGGCCGGCCGGCGTATCGGGCGTAGGTCCCTGGGTATTCGAAACCAACTGGTAGAAATCAGTTGGGTTACTGATGGCCATTCCCATAGGGCTGCTCGGTCCTTGCAGGGCCGTGGAAAGTACCGAACCAATTTGCAAGGCCAGCGGATCGGGCATCCCCTCGTTGGGATAGCCACTCGGGAAATCCGGAAATTCGGCTTTGAGGTAACGACCCGCCCACCCGGTGGTAAGCGGTTGGTTGGAGTCGGCGGCCGTGAGCCAGATGTCGGTCGCCCGGAAGTGCGAGAAGCTGGGATCGGGGTAACCCACACTCTGCACGATGGCCACCTGGCCCTGGTCGTAGAGCGACCGGATTCCGGTCATCGAAGGGTGCAGCCCCACCGTGTCGTTGTCCGCCAGTTTCAGAATCCGATTTTCCGGCAGGAGAATGTTGCCGCGGGCGTTGGCCAGGTTATCGTACTGGTCGAGCGGTACCACGGTATTGAGGCCGTCGTTGCCTCCGTTCATCTGGATCAGCACCACCACCCGGTCCGTCTCGACGTACGCGCGGGTAAGCATTTCCAGCATGGGCGACCGTGCGTAGGCGCGAACGGAAATGTTGTTGATAAACAGGGGCAATACCGAAGCCGGAATCGCCCGTTGCAGGAAGTGTCTTCGTTTCATGGTTAGCAGAGTCGTTTCCTGGTTAGCAGAGTTGGTATTCGGCGATGTCCAACAAATATTTCAACAGCGACTGCAACCGCGACCGGACAATGTTCCGATTCATCGCATCCCCCGGATTGGTTTGGTAAGCTACCCAGGCGTTGGTCCAGTAATAGTCGTTGGTTTGGCCCGACAGCAAGGTCTTTTTCAGCACGTCCTTCTGCTCGTCGGAAACGGATATGGCAAACAGGTACGCGATCAAATCGCTGACGAGCAGGTTCGGATCGCCGGGGTTGCTGAACTGGGCCACGAATTTCAACGGATCAATGATCAGCGTAACGTTGCCGTTGCGGTAGCCGGTGGTTGAGATGAGGGTGTCGGCCAGTCTTACCCGCTTGGGCAAGGTGTCGGAGTTGATCCATATTTCGTAGTAACCGGGCTCCTGCCAATAGGCGGGCCAGCCGGCTACGTTGGGCGGATCGGCCAGGTTCATCTGCATGGAGGCCGCCCGGAAGCGCAGGTAGTCCCACATCCGGTATTGATCGGGTACGGAATTGCCACCGGGAAAAACGACGTCGAATTGCCGGCACAAGCCCACGCAGTAGTCAATTGGATTCTTGATGGCCCCGCCCACGTTGTCGGCCGCGAAGAAATGGGCACTGTTGAAGAGGGCAAACAGCACTGGCCGGATCTCATAGTCGTTGTTGCGTAAAATATCGGCCAGGGGAGTGATCACGTTTTCTTCCACGCCCTCGTCAATGGTGTAGTGGACAAACCAGCGGTACAAGCGGCGGCAAAGGAACTTGGCCACTTCCGGCTGGGCGAAAATCATGTCCACCAGGTCATCCACTTCCCGCGCGCCGGCCGCCCCCGTTCGCCCCTGGATTACCTGGTCGTTGTAGAAGGAGGAAAATTGCTTGTTGGTGGTGTCGTGCCGGGTAGCGTCGAAGTAGGTGTTGATGTTGGTCCGGCTGTCACGCCAGCCGGTGAGTACCCGGGCGGCCGCCTTCACGTCGTCCTCGGTGTAGTTGGAGTCGGGTCCCTTGCCGAGCGTGAACAGTTCCTGCAGTTCGCGGGCGTAGTTCTCGTCGGGGGCCGTTTTGGTACTCACGTATCCGTTCAGGTACCGGAGCATCGCCGGATCGACCGTGACTTTCTTGGTCAATTCCTTGAAATTACCCAGCGCGTACGAACGCAGCAGGGCGTTGTGCTGGTAAACGTACCGCGCGTCGCCCACCGTTTGGGTAGCCGTGGCGAAGTGGTTGTGCCAGAAGAGCGTCATCTTTTCCTGGATCGAGGCGGACTGGTTGAGCATCTGTCCCGTCCACCAGGACTTGAAGGAGGTGGTTCGCCGACTATCCACGGTTCCGTCGCCGTAGGGTGCCGTCACCCAGGTGGTGCCGGGTTGAACGCCGGTCGGGTCCTGGTAGGTGGCGTTGTAGTAATTGTTGAGGGGCGGTTCCGGGGCCTCGGACGGCGCAGTCAACAAGATGTGCACTGCATCCCAGGGCAGCTCGCCCTTCAGCAGGTCCACGTCGCGCTTGGTGGCTCCGAACGTGGTTCTCCGGAGCAGGTGAATCACCTGGTCCGTTCCCCAGGGTCCGGTGTAGAGCGCCAATCCGTCGCCACTCACCCGCGCGGATGGCTTGGCACGGGAAGCCGACCGGGGAATGGTCGCTTCGGGTTTGCTTTTGGGTTGGGCCGGCTGGATGGTGCTGCGTAGAAAATCTCGTCTGTCCATAGGAGAAAAGGGGGTTTCGAGTGGGAATAGGTACGGCTGTATTTTTATTGCGAATGCGCGTTAGAGGGTTCCCGGCGGAATGGTTTAATCCGATTCCGTTTTTTTGCAAAAAAATTTTGTGCCAGCAAGTAACCACTTAGTTTCGCATTACCCAGCGTACTGGACATTAATTTAAGGTTAATCAATCATTAATTCAGGGTTAATTAATTCAAAAAATTCATTGCTTACGGCCGTTTCGAATGGCCTGGCAGACACCGGTTCAGCGCGCGGGTGCTTCTTTGCGAGCAAGGGACGCAGGGGAAGAAGGGATGAAAAAGTAGCCGAGCGTACGCGGTCGATGGGGGGGCGGTAACCAAGCGTTCACCCCGCTTTTTTCGGGCTCGGCGGAGCCGGGGTGGGTGCTGGACCCCGCCGGTAGATGATCAGCCCGTCCAGAAATTTGCGCAGGAGCTGGTCGCCGCAAGGCACGTAGCTGGGATGGTCTTCGTTGCGGAACAGATCGCCCAGTGCACCCTTGGTGATGGGAAAGTCGGCCAGCTTCAGGATCTCGACGATATCGTCGTTGCGCAGTTCCAGCGCCACGCGCAGTTTCTTCAGGATGTCGTTGTTGGTCATGCCAATGGGATTGAATGATGGGCAATGGTAACGAAAAATCGCTTTGGCTGTTTGCGGCTGGGGTCTACGCACTGGCCCGATCACTTGGATTCGTCGCTCGCTGCCGATTCCCGCCGATGCACGTGGGCCGTTTGTTTTTTTAGGGGCAGGTGGTTGCAAATGCGTTAGCGATCAGTTACTTCGGCAGCAAACTGGGCTTCCATTGCGGGCCGTGCGCAGTGAAATCCCAGCGGGGGCGGGCCGCCGGCGTCTACGCGGGTGAAATGAACGGTGGGCGGTCGAGCTAAAACCGGTTGCATTTTTTACTGCCGACTTGGTTGCCTTTTATCGCCAACTTTCGGACGAACTTATACCCGCAATCCGCTCTCTTTTCATGGGTGCAAAGCAGGGCGAGCAATAAATTTTCTGCGCACATCCAGGAACGTTGGTGATAATTTATGATCAAAAATTCGGGTTGGCTTAATCATTAAAAAATGTCATTCAATAAAGCCGTAAAAAGAGAAATAGAGGTTGCGTTTTCTAAGCATTCTCAACCAGTCTGGTTTAGAATTTTAAAATACAGTTTATTGGCTTGTATGCTATACTTCTTTTGGAGAAGTAAGTTGCTTTGGATTATTTTATCTATTTTGTTTGCGTTTGCAACGTTTTTGCACTTCTGGTACAGGTACCAAACCCGTGGTTGGACAAAAAGTTATGGTTTGTGGAATTACGAAAAAAACAAACCCAATCAGAAGAGCTAAATGA
>JACMKY010000578.1 GCA_014379925.1 Cytophagales bacterium
AAAACCTGCTGGGGTTTTGCTGGCCAATGCGAGGCGGAACTGTTAGCCTATCAGTTGCTGGCTGTTTGATCGTTGGTTACCCTCGGGCTGTTCTTGTTGGTGTCCTTTTTGAGGAGCAGACGGGCTTTCACTGTTTACTCAGAACGGCCCTTTACTTGTTTCAAATCAATGTATTCTTTGACAAAAGACTGATCTTCAGTATTTTACTCAGTAGCTAATTCTTTAAGCGCCCCCAACTTCCACGATGCCTCGTCGGGAACATGAGTTTCTATTGGCGGTAGAAACAACCAACCCACCTCGTCCGAACCTGTGGCACGCGACTGCCAGCCTTTACCGTAGTGGCCGGAACGGTGTTGCGATGGAATACCCCTCTCCCAAGGAACCTCCTCCCGAATCCTCCTTATCGTTCGCCTCACCGAAGCCCGTTGGCCGTTAACTGCGTAATTATTGCTAGTTTTTTAGACCAACCTAAAAAATTATTTACCATAACGAAATAATTTCTTTACCTTTGGCAAAATCTGACGTATGAAACTTTCTACCGCCTTGTTTTTCGCTTTGCTGGCCGGGCCGGCTTTGGCCCAGACGGGAATCATCCGGGGCCGGGCAACCACCAACGGCCAACCGATCGAGTTCGTCAGCGTGGGCGTGGCGGGTACCGCGTTCGGCACCAGCACCAACGCGCGGGGAGAATACGAAATCAGGCACCTGCCGTTGGGCAGTCACCGGATCCAGTTTTCGGCCATCGGGTACGCCCCGGTTTCCAAAATGGTCCACCTGACCGGTCCGGCGCCGCAAACGGTGCACGCCGACCTCCGCGAAACGGTTGCCAGCTTGGACGAAGTGGTGGTGACGGGTACCATGAAGGAAGTGTCGCGCCTGGAAAGCCCCATCCCGATCGAAATCTACACGCCCAAGTTTTTTCAGAAAAATCCCACCCCCAGCCTCTTCGACGCCTTGCAGATCGTCAACGGCGTGCGCCCGCAACTCAACTGCAACGTCTGCAACACGGGCGACATTCACATCAACGGGCTGGAGGGTCCCTACACCATGATTCTCATCGACGGGATGCCCATCGTGAGTGCCCTCTCGTCGGTCTACGGCCTGAGCGGGATTCCCAACAGCATCGTCGAGCGCATCGAAGTGGTGAAAGGGCCGGCTTCCACGCTCTACGGTTCGGAAGCCGTCGGCGGTCTCATCAACGTCATCACTAAGAACCCCGGCAAGTCGCCCCGGCTGGCGGTGGACGTGTTCAGCACTTCCCAGGGAGAGGTCAACACCGACGTGTCGGTGAAGGCCAACGTCGGGAAGGCGACGGCCCTCTTCAGCGGCAACCACTTTCACTTCGGCAACCGGCTGGACGTCAACCGTGACAACTTCACGGACGTGACCCAGCAGGACCGGGTTTCGTTGTTCAGCAAGTGGACGCTTCAACGCCGGGAAAACCGGCTCGCCAGCCTCGCCGCCCGGTATTACTACGAAGACCGTTGGGGCGGCGAACTCGGGTGGAACGCGGGTTTCCGGGGCGGCGACAGCCTCTACGGCGAATCCATCTACACCAAACGCTACGAAATCATTGGGGCCTACCAGTTGCCGGTGGCCGGGGAGAAGCTGGTCTTCAGCTACTCCTACAACCACCACGATCAGAACTCGGTCTACGGCCGGACCTCCTTCCTGGCGGATCAGAAGGTGGTTTTCGGGCAACTGGTCTGGGACAAGCAGTGGGGCGGGCGGCACGACGCCCTGCTGGGGGCCGCCCTGCGGTATACCTACTACGACGACAACACGACGGGAACCCGGGCCGACGGAGCGAACCGGCCGCAACGAACCTACTTGCCCGGCCTGTTTGCCCAGGACGAGATCGCCCTTCACGAACACCACAAACTGCTGCTGGGCCTCCGCTACGACTACAATTCCGACCACGGCCACATCCTGACCCCGCGGCTCAACTACAAGTGGGCACCCGACGCCAACAATGTGCTGCGGCTGAGTTTCGGCAACGGCTACCGGGTAGTGAATTTGTTTACCGAAGACCACGCGGCCCTCACCGGGGCCCGGAAAGTGGTGGTACGGGAAGCCCTGAAACCCGAACGGTCCTACAACGGCAACCTCAACTACCAGCGTTTCCTCCGCGCGTTCGGCGGGCTGGTCGGACTGGATGCCTCGGCGTTCTACACTTATTTCAACAACAAGATCGTGGGCGATTTCCTGACCGATCCGGACGCCATTATCTACCAGAACCTGGGGGGCCACGCGATTTCGCGGGGAATCACGCTCAACACGGATTTCACCTTTCCCTTTCCGCTGAAGATCATCGCGGGCATCACGCTGATGGACGTTTACCAGGTGGAAAAATACCGGGGCGAAAACCAGAAGACGCCGCAGTTGCTGGCCCCGCGCTTTTCGGGCACCTACGCCGTTACGTACGCCTTCGACCGGCTGGGACTGAGCCTGGACTACACCGGAAGCGTGAACGGGCCGATGCACCTGCCCACGCAGGCCAACGACTACCGTCCCGACCGATCGCCGTGGTTCAGTCTGATGAACCTCCAGTTGACCAAAAAATTCAACGACCATTGGCAGGTGTACGGCGGGGCGAAGAACCTGCTGAACTACCTGCCCCGGTATTCGCTGATGCGCTCCTTTGACCCCTTCGACAAGACGGCCTTCAACGGCGACGGCAGTCCTTCGGCGGCCAATCCGAACGGCTACACCTTCGACACCGAATACAACTACGCGCCCATCCAGGGCATCCGGGGCTTCGTCGGCGTGCGGTACACCTTGTCGGGGGGGAATTGACTGATGAAACTTGCTGAATGTGAAGTATTTTACATTCAGAATCCTGCATATAAATTGTTTCTGTCTACCTCGGTAGCTAAAAACGTTTCATTCAACGCGCTGCACAACGTCCCGGAAATATCCGCAGCAAAGGCAGGTCCGCCACCCGCCTCGAACTCGTCCATTGATCAGATAATCAAAACATCAGATAATCAAAACAAGGGTGCCGCCAATCATCAGGACCGCGCCGGGGGCCGTTTTCCAGGTCAGGACTTCGCCCAGCAACACCACCGACGAGAGAATGGCAATGGCGACGCTGAGTTTGTCCACCGGGGCCACCTGCGAAACTTTACCCGGTTGCAAGGCCCGGAAATAGCAAATCCACGAGAGGCCTGTGGCCAGCCCCGACAAGACCAGAAAGGTCCAGTTCTGCCGCGTCAGGATATAACCCTTCCGGGCCACCCCGCCAATGCACCAATCCCCCGGCGAAGAGGAGGATGACGACGGTTCGGACGGCCGTAGCCAGGTCCGAATCCACGCCTTTCATGCCCACCTTGGCCAATACCGCCGTCAGGGCCGCCAACAGGGCCGAGCCCAGCGCATACATCCACCCCATAATCGCGTTCGGTTCGGCGCCAACGCACGGGCCAATTCGGCCGGGCCGAAGAGCGCGTACGCTGGCCCTCTGGCTGCGAGTCGGCGCCCAATCACGATTTCTCTCTATCGGCCCGCTTCTTCAGTTCTTCAATCGGCAGGGCCATCATGCGTCCGACGGGTTGTTTGCCTTTGTAAGTGATCACTTTCAGCATAACCGCCTCCTTGGGGGGCGTCAAGGGGCCGGTGTACTTGGGATAGAATTGGTCGGGAAACGAGTTATCGAAACTGTAGTGGATATCCAGTCCCTCCACTTCGGTGCTTAATTCTACCTTTAATTGTTGATCGGGCGTTCTGCTTACCGTAAAAATAGGATCGTACACGGCCCGGGCGTATTTGACCTCGGCCACGTCGAGCCGTTCGAAGTGTTTTTCTAGCCGGCCAAAAAAGTCATTCCAGTTCCTCTTTTCTTTGGGCGACCACACCGATTCGGCAATGGCCATTCCCCGGGGCCAGGTCATGTACTGGGCGGTGCGCATATTGTATATCTGTTCGGTCCATAGGTTGGCCTGTCCGCCTTTGATGTATTTGGCATCTACTCCCTCGGGTGCGGGTTCAAACTGATACGCTTTGTTCAAACGCAGGGTGGCATACACCCGGGGTTCGATGATGGGATCGGCCTGCATGTAATCCAGGTAAGCAAAAGTGGCGGGACTCATCACTACCTCGCGGCCCATCTTGGCGGCTTGCACGCCACTTTCTACGCCACGCCAGCTCATCACTACCGCTCCGGGAGCCAATCCACCTTGCATAATCTCCTCCCAACCCATAAATTTCTTGCCTTTCGATTCGACGATCTTTCCCAGCCGTTTTACAAAGTAGCTTTGTACTTCCTCCATATTCTTCAATCCCTCCTTTTTCATCAGGGCTTTCACGGCCTCGCTCTTTTCCCAGTAGTTTTTCGGGCACTCATCGCCTCCTATGTGGATGTATTCGAAGGGAAAAAGCTGGGCCACCTGCGTGACAACCTGGTCCAGAAACGCGTACACCTTTTCATTGGCCGGGCACAGCGTATTGTCCACCAGGGCAATGGGTGGATGACCGTGCGACCAATCCATGATTTCTTCTCCCGAGCGGACCTGGTATTTGTCGGCGCCCGGCGTACAAGACAGTTCCGGATAAGAGACGATCGCCGCCAGGCTATGGCCGGGTACGTCAATTTCGGGGAGAATATTGACGAAACGGTCTTTGGCGTATTGAACCAGCTCCTTGATGTCTTCCTGGGTGTAAAATCCGCCGTAATCACGGGGCTCGCCGGGAGCGGGCGGGGCAAACGTGCCAAAATAGCCTACTTTCTTTACGTTCCAGGCACCCACCTGGGTGAGCTTGGGCAATCCTTTGATCTCAATCCGCCAGCCTTCGTCATCGGTCAGGTGCAGGTGCAACAGGTTGTATTTATAGCGCACCATCTGGTCAATGTACTGCTTCACTTCCGCTTTGGTAAAGAAGTGTCGGGACACGTCGAACATCAAGCCTCGCCAGGCAAAGCGGGGATAATCGGTAATTTCCACGCAAGGGGCTTCCCACTTTACGTTCGGAACGGGAAGGGCATTTTCTATCTCTTTGGGAAATAGCTGCACCAGCGTCTGGGCCCCGTAAAACAGGCCGGCCGGTTGATTGGCCTTGATGGTAATGTGGGTTGGCGTAACCGATAACTGATACCCTTCCTGACCGATGGCATCAACGGCCGTTTTATTGAGCAGCAGCCTTACCGTGGCATTGGGCGAAGCACTGCTTACCGTCACCCGTCTGCCCGTAGGCACCGCCAAGCGATCTTGCAAAAAAGCGACTACTCGTTGGAGTTCCGGCCCGGTACCGGCCTCGATTGCCACCGCTTGTGGCAAGGAAAACTGGCCGGCATTTTTCGTGAGAGAAACTGGCTGGGGAATAATCGCCAGACCAGGGTCATTGGACTGACTATGGGCGGAAACGTACACCAAACTGCCGCACAACAGTTGAATAAATTTTTTCATACATTTTACCGGCTAAAGAAGCAACGCAACGGATAAGTGAGGGACGAGCAAACGCAGTGAAGTAAATTTAGCCGGAAAAGCCCGGCCAATCCACAAGAATACGATAATATGCAGAATAAAACGGTTTCCCTGCCGGTGGGCGCTCACTCCTGCCGTCAGGATGGCAACCGCGGCGACCAAACGTTCCCGGCGGACTGCTTTTGGTAACTTCGCTGACAAAATTACCTGACAGGCTACTAGAATGAGAATGCGACCAACGTGGCGCTGGTTTGGCCCCGGCGATCCGGTAAGCTTGTCCGACGTCCGGCAGACCGGTGCGCAGGGCGTGGTTTCGGCCCTGCACCACCTGCCGCACGGCGAGGTGTGGCCGGGGGAGGAAATTGAAAAACGAAAAGCGGAAATCCGGGCGGCCGGCCTCTCCTGGGACGTGGTGGAAAGCGTAACCGTCCACGAGTCGATCAAGACGCGGACGGGGAACTACCGGCAATGGATTGACCGCTACCGGCAAACGCTGCGCAACCTGGCCGCCAGCGGCATCCGGATCGTGACCTACAACTTCATGCCCGTCAACGACTGGACCCGCACCAACCTGGACTACCCGATGCCCGATGGCTCCAAAGCCTTGTACTTCAATTGGTTCGATCTGGCTATGTTTGATATTTACGTACTGAAACGAAAAGGCGCGGCCGGCAATTACGGGGAGACGGTGCTTCGGGAAGCCGAAAAAAGGCACCGAACCGCTTCACCCACCCAGCTGGAGCGCCTGACCGATATCATCACGTTCGGCATTCCCGGGGAAAAGAAACGAACCCTGGCGCAAATGCGCGCCAAACTGGAAGCCTACGCCGACATCGACCACGCGGCCTTGCGGGAAAACCTGACGCATTTTCTCCGGGAGATTACGCCGGTGGCCGACGAACTGGGCCTGAAACTGGCCATTCACCCGGACGATCCGCCCTTCGACATCCTGGGATTGCCCCGCATTGTGGGCCGCGCCGAAGACTTCGACTACCTGCTCTCGGCCGTGCCCAATCCCAGCAACGGAATTTGTTTCTGTACCGGTTCGCTGGGGGCTGGCCCGCAGAACGACCTGGTGCAACTGGTACGGCAGATTGGTCGCCGCATCCACTTCGTGCACTTGCGGAACGTGAGCCGGGATGCGGACGGCAACTTCGTGGAAGCCGACCACCTGGCCGGCGACGTGGATATGTACGCGGTGATGAGGGAAATCCTGGCGGTCCAGCAACGGGTGGCCGAACCCATTCCTTTCCGGCCCGACCACGGTCAC
>JACMKY010000579.1 GCA_014379925.1 Cytophagales bacterium
TAATTCAACTTTATTCAAACAACTAAATTGGTGGAGCACTAACCCCTCCTAACCTGCAACCTATAACCTGCAACCTGAAACCTGTAACCTGCAACCTGTAACCTGCAACCTGTAACCTGCAACCTGTAACCTATAACCTATAACCTATAACCTATAACCTATAACCTATAACCTATAACCTATAACCTGCAACTTGTAACTCTTTCGCTATGAAATTTCGGGTCAAACGGTGGGTAGGTGTGTTTCTGACGGTGGGCGTCCTCGGCGTAGCCATTGGCTTCGTGGAGAAAAAGCACGCGGCCAGGACTTGTCGCCGGATCGGGGTGCGGATCGAGAACGAGCTGGGCAACTACTTCATCAGTGAAAGCGACATCCTGGACCTGATTACCCACCACGGCAACGATCCGCTGGTGGGCAACGAGTTTAAAAACATTGATTTGAAAAGCCTGGAACGCCGGATAAAAACCAATAAATTCATCCGCACCAGTCAGGTATCCCGCAACCTGAAGGGCGACCTGCTGGTGGAAGTGCAGCAATGCGTGCCCATTGCCCGGATCGTGGCGGGGAGCGCCGCCCAGGCCGGCACCCCGGATGCCTACGTGAGCCAGACCGGTCAGGTGCTCCCCCTCTCGGATCGGTTCACCGCCCGCGTTGTGTTGGTGGAGAGCGAGTACGCGCGCCCATTGCTTGAAATGGACTTTACCAAAGCCGAAGAGGGACAACCTTTCCTGGAGTTGTTCCGGGCCATTGACCAAGACCCCTTCTGGAAGGCCCAGATCGCCGAACTGTACGTAGACCGCAACGGAGAAATCACGTTCCTTCCCCAAGTGGGTAAACAGGTGATTGAATTCGGTACGCCGACCGAGATAGCGGCCAAGCTCCGGAAACTGAAGGTGTTTTATAAGCAGATCCTGCCCGTCAAGGGCTGGGATCGCTACCGTCGCGTGAGTGTGAAATTTCGTAATCAAATCGTTTGTGAATAACTCTTTCGTATGCAAAAGGACAGGGACGTGGTGGTGGGCCTCGACATCGGCAGCACCAAAATCAGCGTAGTCGTGGGTTGCCAGGATGACTTCGGCAACCTGGAAATTCTCGGTATGGGCAAGGCTCCGTCCGAAGGGGTGATCCGGGGCCTGGTCACCAACATCGACAAGACGGTCAACGGTATCCAACGGGCCGTTGCCGAGGCCGAAGCGCAATCCAACATCGACATCCGGGTGGTAAACGTGGGCATCGCCGGCCAGCACATCAAGTGCCTGCGCCAACACGGCAGCATCACCCGCGAATCGTCCGACCGCGAGATTTCGGCCGAAGACATCGCCCGCCTGACCAATGACATGTACCGCATCGTCATTCCACCCGGCAGCGAAATTATTCACGTGATGCCGCAGGATTACACGGTCGACTACGAAGAGGGCATCCGGGATCCGGTGGGCATGTCGGGCGTGAAGCTGGAGGCCGACTTCCACATCATCACTGCCCAGACGAACGCCATCAGCAACATCCACAAGTGCATCCGGCGGGCCAACCTCGAACTCCAGGCCCTGATGCTCGAACCCATCGCTTCCAGCCTGGCCGTACTGACCGACGAGGAACGGGAGGCGGGCGTTGCATTGGTGGACATCGGCGGGGGTACCACCGACGTGGCCGTTTACTACGACAACATCATCCGGCACACGGCGGTCGTTCCCTTCGGCGGCAGCATCATCACTTCCGACATCAAGCAGGGCTGCATGATCATGCAAAACCAGGCCGAAGCCCTGAAGGTGAAGTTCGGCAAGGCCCTCTCCCAAGAGGCCAGTGCCAACGAAGTGGTTTCCATTCCCGGCCTCAAAAACCGGCCCCCCAAGGAGATCTCGGTCAAGAACCTGGCCTACATCATTGAGGCGCGGATGGAGGAGATCGTGGAAATGGTCTACGCCGAAATCGTGCGCTCCGGCTACGAGAACCGCCTGGCGGGGGGCCTGGTCATCACCGGTGGCGGCGCACAGCTGGCTTCCGCCAAGGAACTGTTTGAATTGCTCACCGGAATGGACGTTCGCATCGGCCATCCCAACGAATACCTGGGGAAGAGCAAGGTGGAAGCCGCCAAAAATCCGATGTTCGCCACGCCCATCGGTTTGGTGTTGGCCGGCTTCCGGAATTCGTACGCGCCCGACCGGGAAAAAAGCGTACCGGCCAGCAAACCGACGAAAAACAACCCGACTGCCCCGTCCGAAAAGCCCAAAGCCGAGCATCCGCGGCCGGACTTCCTGCGCAGGATCATCGACAAAACGAAGATCTTTCTGGTGGATGACCTGGGAGACAACAAGGATTACTGATTGATTTCATTCCGGAAAAAGGGCACGCGTTATCTGGGCGGAAATCACTTCCCCCGTCAACACCGAAAAACCAAACAATCTCTCAAAATCACTGGCGCCCCCAAGCCCGGCAAAAGGGGCGCGGAGCCAAAACCAATTTCATTGCCATGACCAACAGCGGCTACGAATTCGATTTTCCCGATCACCAACGTCCCATCATCAAAGTAATCGGCGTGGGCGGCGGGGGCAGCAACGCGGTGAACCACATGTTCAACAAGGGCATCAAGGACGTGGAGTTTGTGGTGTGCAACACCGACTCCCAAGCCCTGAAGGGCAGTCCCGTGCCCAACAAACTGCAAATCGGCGTTGATCTTACCGAGGGATTGGGCGCGGGCGCCAACCCGGACAAGGGACGCGCCGCCGCCATGGAGAGCAAGGACGACATCCGCGAGTTTCTCAGCCAGAGCACCAAGATGGTGTTCATTACCGCCGGGATGGGCGGCGGCACGGGTACGGGCGCCGCGCCCGTCATTGCCGAAGTAGCCAAGGAATTGGGCATCCTGACGGTGGGCATCGTCACGGCTCCGTTCGGCTGGGAAGGACGCAAGAAGAAAGAGCAGGCTTACCACGGCATCGACCAGATGAGGCGCCACTGCGACACGGTGATTGTGGTGCTCAACGACAAACTGCGCGAGATCTACGGCAACCTTTCCATCAGCCAGGCGTTTGCCCAGGCCGACAACGTGCTGACGACGGCCGCCAAGGGAATCGCCGAAATCATCACCGTGCCGGGCTACGTGAACGTGGACTTCGAAGATGTGAAAACGGTGATGAAAGACTCCGGCGCCGCCGTGATGGGTTCGGCCCGCACCGAAGGGGAAAACCGCGCCCGTCGGGCCGCCGAAGAGGCCCTGGCCTCGCCCCTGCTCAACAACCGAAATATTCACGGAGCCCAGAAGATCCTCCTCTCCATCATCTCCGGCAAAGAAGCCGAACTGTCGATGGACGAGTTGTCGGAAATCACCGAGTTTATCCAGCAAAAAGCCGGCAAGGAAGCCGACGACGTGATCTTTGGCCACGGTATCGATCCTGAACTCGGTGGCAGCATCCGCGTAACGGTCATCGCCACGGGCTTCGACGACAACCTCGGCGAAGACGGCCTCCCGATTTCCAAGCGCACGGTCATCGACTTGATTACCAACAAATCCGTCACGACACCCGGCCCCGGTGCCGCTCAAACGCTCCCGAAGACTACTGAACCCGTCCGGACGGAACCGCCCAAACCGCCCCTGCCGGATTCGGAAAAAGTGCTTTTCTCGCTCGACAGCGAATACGAGGTAGAAGAATTCAACCCGGGCGGCCAGGATGGTAAAGAACCGGAAACCGAACCACGGCGCGCGGAGCCGCCGCGCCGTCCGCTGGATCGCATCACCCGGCTGGGTCGACTCAATCCACCCATGACCCCGGAGGATTTCAAGGAAAAACTGGAAGTGCCGGCCTACGTGCGGAAGAACGTGCGGTTGCAAGACGTGCCCCACGCCAACAAGAAAAACGTATCGCGCTATAACCTCAACGAGGACGACCAGATCGTGGGCAACAACCGCTTCCTGCACGACAACGTGGATTGATTGGGCAGCAATCGGTTTCGGTTGTAATAAAAACGGTAGTCACGCGTTGAAAAATTTGTTGCCGACGCGGAGCGGGTTGCCCGCCCGAGGCATCGTCGTTGTGCGGGAATCTTTACCGTTTTTAGGTTTGCACACGTCCGCACTCGAAGTAATTTCATCAAAGGAGATTATACAATAATCAACTATTTAGGACTTGCTTACGTGTTGTATCCTGACGTAGCTAAGGAGTTAGTAAAACTGAGAAAGCACGATTTAGACGTGAGGCAACGACTCATTGAGGAGGGAGTACTATTCGTCGGATATAATCCAGACATGGAAAGGGTTCACCTTGATAACGCCCAACGACTGCAAGAATTAATCTTCCAAATTGGTTGGCCTACTGTAGACCGAGTAGGGGATGAAGCAAGTCAAGCCGCTTGGTTGATTGTTCAACATACCATCAGTTTGCCGCCTTTTATGAAGCGTTGTCTTTCTCTCATGGAAAAGGAAGTATCACTGGGCGCTATCAACCCTGTAGACGTAGCATTTCTATCGGATAGAATCGCTATATACGAAAATCGCCCTCAACGTTATGGAACGCAATTTTTGGCGGACGAACA
>JACMKY010000580.1 GCA_014379925.1 Cytophagales bacterium
GTCATCCGGAAAATGGTCGGGCACGACACGTCGCCCACCAGAAGATCCTGGTCGCGGTCGCCGTCCAGGTCCAGGGCCAGCAGGGTCGAGCCGGCGTGCTGAATGCGAAACCGATCGTCGGGCAAGGAAGTAGGGACTGTTGAACTGAAGAACTGCATCGGCGGACCGGCCGCGAAGGCGGCTCCGGACGGCGGTCCCGTAATCGGCGAACCGGTCGAACTGAAGAACCCTGCAGGCGGAGTGCCGCCCAGTCGAATCGCACCGCGTCCGCGGTGCGATTCGACATTCCTGGTTGGACCTTCGATATTCATCTGCCGCCCAGTGGCTTCGCAATCCACGCTGAAGTCAAAATCGCCGCATTCGGCACCTTCCTCAAAATTGCCCCAGCAGGCGTTTACCCGGCGAAATTCCAGGGCCCGGGCGTGGCCGTATCTTTCCACGCTCTGGTTCTGGTGGTATTCGACGTAGCTGCCCGCCTGGTCGTAGGCCAGGATGTCCAGGTCCCCGTCGTTGTCCACGTCCGCGATGGCCGGGATATCGCCGGCGCCCACCCGCAGGTTGACCGAATCCCGGTAGCCCCGGGTGTAGAGCGCTTCCCGGGCAACCGCCCACTTTAATTCGCCCGCCTTTTGGGTTACGTTCCGGTAGACCTTGACGCCAAGGTTGGTATGGGTGAAGGCGTCCTTCCGGCCGTCGTGGTCGTAGTCGGCCAACAGCAGCCAGAAACGCAGGTCGGGAAACAACGGTTCGTATTCCGGCGCGTGGCGGTAGGCGTAACGGCCGCCGGCAAGTTTGGCCACGAAAGCGGTCAGTTTGCCGTCGGTGCGGTCGAAAACGACCAGGTCGGGGATGGAATCCGCGTCCAGGTGCAGCGTGGAGAACTGTCCGGCGTTGAGGCCGCCCGCCCAGGCGTTGGGCAAGTCCTGGCCGTCCAGCGATACGCGGACGGAGTAGTCAACCTCAAACCGGAAGGGTTGGCCCTGAACGAAAAGCGGGAGCAGCAGCAACGGGAAAAGGGAGCGGATGGGCATGGGAACGGGTCGGCACCACAACGTTCGGGTCGCATTGGAAAACACGACGTGAATGTCGTGCGGGCGTGGTACGGGGAAGTCGCGTCAAGGGGCCAGGAAAAACATCCGGGCGTAATTCCGGGCTACCTTCGGCGCCTTCGGTCCGCCCATCACGCTGATGGATTCCTCGCCGACGGGGGCCTTGAGCTGGATGGCCGCACCGGGACCGCCGAACAGCAACCGGGCATCGGCCACCAGTTGCACCGTGGGCATCGCGCCCGCGCCCACCTTGATCCGTCGGGCGGACGGAAAGTTCAACTGCACCGGCTGGTAGCAGTCGTCGCGGCCGATGTGATAGACCATGGCCCGCTTTTGGCCGGCCGGCCGGCGGTAAAAGCCCTCCGCCTTCAGGAACACGTAGCCCGTCTCCCACATCCAGAACATCCCGTTGTCGGGGTCCAGGGCTCCAACCTGCTCGCCACTGTGGTTGCGCAGGCTGTCCACGCCCAGGGCGAAGGTGATGCCAGTGTATTCACCCGGGGGCACCCCCGCCAATTCGATCTCGAACGTCGATTGCCCTTCCTCACTGATTTCCAGCAGGTGGTAGCTTTCGGGTTGCCGCCAAACGGTCTGGTTACGCCCAACCAATTCGATGTTGCTCAGGTAATACACGAAGCGGGTCAGTTCCACCGTATCCCCGTTCAGCGTGGCGTAGGGCTGGTTTAACTGCAAAGTCTGCTTACCGAACTGACCAACTACCCGCAGTTTGACGGTAGACTGGGCTACGCAGACGGACAGCTGCGCCGACGCGCCGAGGAAAATGAACCAACTGGTTGCTTTCGTGAACAGATTACCCATAACCCATGATTATCTTTTTGCCTCCGTTTTGTTGGCCGCCTCCGCCGGGGGATTCGGGTCGGAGAAACGCGGATCGGTGACGAAGGTGGAATCGGTGAGCAGGTGCATAAAGGCAATGACGTCCTGCTTGTCCTGCGGGGTGAGCAGCAGCGTCTTCCCGCCCACTTCGTTGGTGGCTTCGATGATGAGCGGACTCAGCGTGGCGTGGGGCTGAATGTGTTCGTTGTAGTGGTCGAGCACCTCCGCCAGGGTTTTGAAACGGCCGTCGTGCATGTAGGGGGCGGTAAGGGCGACGTTGCGCAGGGTGGGTACGCGGAAGCGGCCCCGGTCGTTTTGCCGTTGGGTGATGGTTTCCCGCCCCAGGTCTTTCGGCTCGGTTTCCAGCCCGTTGTTGTGGTAAAATTCCATGAAGGTCTTGTAGCCGCCGTGGCAATCGCCGCAGTTGGCCCCGCGCAGGTTCTGCTCGGGAACGGGGTGGGTCATGAACAGGTCGTGGCCGCGCTTTTCCGATTCAGTGGGTTGGTACTGGCCCGCCAGGTACTGGTCGTACCGGGAATTGGCGGAGATGAGCGTGCGCTCGAACTGGGAAATGGCCTTGATGATCCGGTCGCCGGTGATCTGTTCGTCGCCGTAGACAAACTTGAACAGCGGCGGATACGAGGGGGTCTTCCGCAGTTTTTCGGCCGATATCTCCAGCGATTGGCCCATCTCGTGCGGGGCGGTGAGCGGGAACACGGCCTGCTCTTCCAGGCTTTTGGCGCGGCCATCCCAGAAAAACTGACGCACCCACAGCAGGTTGGCCAGTGACATGGAACTCCGGGTGGTGGGAATGCCGTTGACGCCCGGACTGAACGCCAGTCCGTCGGTGAAGGCGCGGTCCTGCTGGTGGCAGGAACCGCAGGACATCGTGTTGTTGGCGGAGAGTTTCTTTTCGTAGAACAGCAGCCGGCCCAGGTGCACGCCTTCCTTGGTGGTGGGGTTGTCGGCCGGGATGGTGTAGCGGTTGCCGAAGTTGGACGGGTGCTGAAATTCGTACGGTCCGGCGTCCACCACCGGATCCGACGACTCCTTGCTGCGGGTAACGACCAGCAGCAGCAACAGCGAGAGGCCGAGGGTGAGGCAGTGGCGTGGTTTCATAGCAAAGTGATTTTTTGGAAAACGGATCGGTGTTTTACCCCCGCGCAAATCCCGTACCGGGCAACAAAATTCGTATTTTCAGTTCGTTTTCCCAAGCGGGGGTAGCCTTATTTCCGGTTGCGGGCGGCTTTCCGTGTGTCCGGTTACCGCCGTTCAATCCGCGGCCCCCCACTGGTCCCGCTAGTTCTCCTCCACGTCCACGTTGGCGTCGATCTCGGCCTCGGTTTCCTCCGGGGCCA
>JACMKY010000581.1 GCA_014379925.1 Cytophagales bacterium
ACCAGAGTATTCGCCGGTTCCTTCTTTGATCAACTTGATTCCGATTGAATAGTAGTAAGACTCAATCCGGTCCACGTAAACCACCCCGTCTTAGGCATCCGAATAAGGTCTGGAGTCACAGGTTCCTTCTTCCTTCACTTGCCCGTTCGGATACCATTCCTGCCACGGTCCCAGTTTGTTACCCCCCTCATAATTTGCTTCCGATTTTACTTCTCCAGTGGGATAGTAGGCAGTCACTCTCCCTTCCAGATTGCCTGCCTTATAATTTTCCTGCTTTCTTATCCTCCCGTTGAGATAGTATTCTTTTATAAAACCGAACAGTTGACCATGTCGGTCTTTCCAAACTACCCGGTAATAAGCGGCCCGGTCTTCGGTGGTTTTGGTACCATCCTCGTTAAGAAACTCTTTCTGCTGCCCAAAAGCGGGGGCAAAGCAAAGAGAAAGAACGAGGTAGCAAGCGAATTTCAAGTTCATAAGGCATATTGGCGACTGTCCAAGCCTTTGATACCCGGAAGGGCTTCCAGGTAAGCCTCAAAAAATAAATTGCGTCGACTGGTGCTCGTTGACAATGACATCAGGGATGCCTTGATGGCCACGCCGCCGGGTGCTCTTGATGCGTCAGGAACCCAAGTCGGTAAGCCGCCGAATCCGAACCCATCGTAGTTCTTCCTTTCACCGAGTGTTCTGGATAAATTGCCGCTGAAGGTTCAATCACAGATGATCACGCTTGCCAACAACGGTGACTGTAGATGGAAAACGCCGGTCCACAACTCCGAACACAGCGGACGACTGGGGTTTTCAAATGACCGGTGCTCCTAATTCTTTAGCCAACATCAAAAGAGAAAAATGAAACTACAATATCGGCTAGCCACCGAATCCGACCTGATCGAAATAGTTGGGATGCTCTCGGATGATCAACTAGGCGCTGCAAGGGAAAACTTTCAATTGCCCTTACCCGCTGCTTATCTCCGGGCATTCGAAGCCATCGCCAGTGACAAGCAGCAAGAGCTGACGGTTGTCGAACTCAACACGGAAATCGTAGCGACGTTCCAACTGAGCTTTATTCAGTACCTGACTTACCAAGGGGGTATCCGGGCGCAGATGGAAGCCGTGCGGGTAAAAGCCAGTTACCGGGGAAAAGGGGTTGGCAAAGAAATTTTTTACTACGCCATTCAAAGAGCCCGATCGAAGGGCGCCCATTTGCTTCAATTGACTACGGATAAAAAGAGGCCGGAAGCCAAGAAATTTTACGCGTCGTTGGGTTTTGTTGATTCACACGAAGGCATGAAACTCCATCTGAAGTAAAAAATCAGCGCCTGATACTTTTTCACTACGACCAGCACGCCGCCCCATCGCCGGACTTCATCGGTTGGCCCGGCCGTCGGATGCAATTGGACCGTTTTCCATCTCTTGCTTCAAGCGTCGGGGCGGCCCCGCCCCGACGCTTGAAGCAGAGAAGTAGTCTCAAGTTCGATTTGACAGAGTGCACTCAAAGTAACCCCCTCCTTTTAGGTACTGCAACGGAACCGCGCCGGATTTCCCGTTTGATATTTTCCCGGCACCCGTTTCGTTCTACTTATTTCTTTGGAATGCCCCTCGCCCCGTATCGTCGGCCTGAGCCTGACCAATTGCAACCCCGAAGGCCCGTATCCTAATCCGTTTCCCGAGAAGGAGAAGGGCTCCGACAATGCCCTCCAGGAAGCCGATCGCGTGCTGGCAACGGCCGCCTGGCAAACGGGGGTCAGCAAGGAGGAATTTCAAAAAAGCCTCATTGCCACCTGGTTCACCGCCGAGCAAAATGTGTTTCTTCCCAGTGCTTTGGCCATTGACTTCGGCAAGAAAACCGTCACGCGGCCCGTCCTGCCGGGGACACCAAGCGCCGCTATTGCGCCACCAGCAATTTTTGGGTCCGCACTTGGCTACCCGCCTGCAGTTTCACCCAGTACATCCCGCTTTTCCACTGGGCGTCCGGACGGAGGCGAAGGTGATCATTGGCTTCGGCAAAGAAACTTTCGTGCACTTTTTCCCCTACCCAATTGTAAACGCTGATGCGCACGTTGCCAAACGTTCCCTCCAGCCGGATGTTCAGTTCCTGGCCGTTGGAGGGGTTGGGTGACAGGGAAAATCCGGATCCGTTCGTTTTACTGGCTTGAACCGACACGAGTTGAGAATGGACCGTCGTGCCGTCGTAGTCGGTTTGCTTTAACCGGTAATAGCTGGTGCCGGGCCGGGGATTTTCGTCGCGGGTGGTGTAGGCCCGCCGTTCCCGGGAGTTGCCCGCCCCTGGTATCCGTTCAACCGCTTCGAAGTGAATGGCATCGACGCTCCGCTCCAGGGTGAAATACTCATTGTTGATTTCGCTGGAGGTAATCCAGTCGAGCCGCACGCTTTCGTTGGCCGACTGGTAGCTGGCGGTGAAGCTGACGAGGGTGATGGGCAGGGGTGCAACGTTGCAACCGACCGAATTGCAATACTTGGGCCCGAGCACTGGGGTTGGTCCTCTGTACACTTCGTTGCCGTCAATGTCCAAGTGGGAACCCCCGTTTCCGCCGGTAATTACTCCTCCGGCGCGCAAGTCGACGATGCCGGTGTTATCCATTCTTATTTTGGCTCCGTTGGTGAACTGAAGCGTACCGAATATAAGAATGACCAGGTTGCTGTACACGCCATTGTTGGCCTGGATGGTTACGGTGCGACCCGATGGGATGGTGATGTTGTCTCCACTGGCGGGCGCTCTTCCGCAACTCCAGGTGGCGCCGGCTTCCCAGTTGCCGTCGGCTACGGCGGTGCACGTGGCACCAAAACCGTTGATTGAACACAGAAAAAATGACCAGGTTAAAATGCCTAGAAACTTGCTTTTCGCCTGGCTGTACATACCCGTTTTCATACGAAGAAAGGATTGATTTCAAAGACACATGTTTAAAACAAAGCAACAGATTACAATGTACCATTGATATAAGAGCGTCAACTGAAGTAAGTATACCAAGCCGATCAACGGAAATGTTTACGGGTAATGTCGGTGCCTTTAACTACGAAAGCGGCGTACTAAAAAAGGGGAATTTTATGGCTGGATTCATTGCTGTGAAATACGTGACGCTGATACAAGGCCTAAAACCGTTGTTTCCAACCTTTCAGTCAACGCAAGGCAATGTAAGGAACGTAGGGATTGTGCGCGTATTTGATGGCCAAGGGACACCCGTAAGTACGATCTTGAAAACCACAGTTTATTGGCTTTGTAGCCCACAAAACCCCATCACTCGTCCGTCTCACCTTCCAAGCCGGGTAGTTCGATCGCAGTCACCCGGGCAAATGAGCCGACTAAATCATTGGACAATTCACCGGACAGGCCGGTCCGGATAGCCGGCACCTTCATTGGCATTCCCAGGACCCGGGGGCGGCTCGGGGAGAAAAAGAGCGAAGGCGATCAGGACCCAGTCAAAACGATAATTACGCGCCAATGCTTCCGCAAACGAAGGCCCCTGCCGGATGGCTAAAATTTTTGTTGGCATAAAGTGGGGGTGGGATTGCTTAAGTGAAAAAATTTCCTTTAATTCACCTACCGTTTTCATCCCCAACCCCTCCCTTGCTATGAAAAGAACCTGGTTACTCACCACGGCGCTGGCTACGATTGGTTCGTTGGCCTTTGCTCAATCGGATTTCAAGAACACCGACTGCCACGCCCAACGGAAGGCGGGCTCCTGCCACCGCCGGACTGCCGGCTCACCCGCGCAAAAACTGTCCCCGGATGCCAAAACGGCGGCGGGTGTGGAAAACGGAGTCCGTTCGTCCGGGTGCCATGGCAAACGGTCGGCGTCCGGTTTCCAAAACCAACCTGACCGCTCGCTGACAATGGCCCCGGCTCGGTTCGAGGTAGGAATGAATTACGCGTACTTCCGTCCGCAGCAGGAAATGGGGACGTTCATCCGCCAGGCCCACGGCTTAAACGGGCAAGCAATGTACCTGATTCCCAAATCGCCCCTGGCGGTGGGCGTGGACCTGGGTTTCGGCATGTACGGCTATCAGAACACGCGGCAGACCTACGTCTTCAGCGACGGCGCCACCACCGAGACCGACGTTCGGGTGAGTAACACCTTCCTGACTGCCAACCTGGTGGCCCGGTTGGACCTGATCCGGTCCGGGACGTTCATTCCGTACCTAAGCGGCAAAGTCGGTTACAACCACTACATGACCAACCTGGTCATTGAAAATCCGGACGACCCGGATGGCTGCCGTCCCCTGGAAAACAAGGACCTGGTCCGGGACGGGGCTTTCTCGGAGACGGTTGGGGCCGGTGTGCGGTGGGACCTGGGCAATGTATTCCGGGGAACTGGTGCCGAACGGCTTTACGCGGATCTATCGGCGCATTACACCAACGGCGGCCGCGTGAGTTACATGAACGTAAACATCCCCTCCGATCCGAATCCGGCTACGCACCAGCACCAACCGGCCGCCACTTCGGGCGACGCGGCCTCCTACGTGGCCCGCTTCGTCAATCCCCGGACCCAGGTGGTTCACGAACACCACGTCGGCGACGTGTACACCTCCCCGATCCAGTTGTGGGAGTTCAAACTGGGCCTGGTGTACCGGCTCGCCCGTTAAGTAAGGGGTGCTTTTCTGCTTTTCTTCCTCCGTTGGCCGCGTTCAAAACGCGGCCAGCTTTTTATCCTGAAATGACCAAGTCTGTTCTCCTTGCCGGCGTCCTGTTCGGCTTTCTTCCGGTGCGACGCGAAGCGTACGGCCAGCTTGCCGAATCCGACACCGCTTTCCTGCGGAAATCCCTGGCCTACGCCACCGATCTGTATACCCAAGCCATTGGGGTGCATTCTTCCCTCTACAACGGCAGCCAACACGTCGGGTACGATCCCCACGTCCGGAGCCATCCGTACCTCGAATCGGACGACTGGCAAGCGGGTTCCGTCCGCTACGACGGGGTGTGGTACCGAGATGTCTCCGCATTGTACGACATTGTGGGAGACGAGTTGATCATCCAGCATTACAACCGGGGGTTCGAAATCCAGTTGCTTCGGGAAAAGATCAGCCATTTCTCGTTGCCTAACCACACCTTCGTTCGCCTCGTGCCCGATAGTACCAACGCAGCGCTCCGGGCGGGCTTCTACGACCAACTCTACGACGGGAAAGTGGCCGTGCTGGCGAAGAGAACGAAAATCGTGGAGGAATCCACTACCCA
>JACMKY010000582.1 GCA_014379925.1 Cytophagales bacterium
CTGGTTACTGGATAAGCAGGAAGTTATCGGTAGTATCGTGTCGGTTACAAAGCACCTTCGAAGGTATCGGCTTGGCGGAGGTCCCCGGTTTTGTACCCTTTGTTGAACCACTGCATGCGCTGTTCGGAGGTGCCGTGGGTGAAGGCATCGGGCACTACGTAACCCTGGGCTTCCATCTGCAACCGGTCGTCCCCGATGGCATTGGCGGCCCCGAGGGCTTCTTCAATGTCGCCCGCCTCCAGAATATT
Organism: Cytophagales bacterium; assembly: GCA_014379925.1. Taxonomy (GTDB): domain Bacteria; phylum Bacteroidota; class Bacteroidia; order Cytophagales; family ES-bin-26; genus ES-bin-26. Next base: position 249 of record JACMKY010000582.1, read on the forward strand.
GGCCGTTCGTTGGGCGTGGTGAGCCCAAACGCCCGCCAGAAAATCGGCCTGCAGTTCCAGCCGAACCGACAATGCGTTGGCGTCCTCCTGACTCAGGCTGCTTTGGCGGGCGTGTACCTTGTCGGATATTCCCAGCAGGTGTTGCACGTGATGACCTACCTCGTGGGCCACCACGTACGCCATGGCAAAGTCGCCGGGTGCCTGAAACCGGTTCTGGAGGTCATTGTAAAAACTGAGGTCGATGTATACTTTCCGGTCCGCCGGGCAGTAGAAGGGACCGGTAGCCGAAGTAGCCGTGCCGCAGCCGGATTGGCCCTGACCCGAAAAAAGTACCAGCACTGGCTCCTGATACGGTTGTCCCAACTGCTCGGAAAACAGTTTGTTCCACACGTCTTCCGTCTCCTTCAGGACCACGGATACGAACTGGGCTTGCTTGTCCTGCGCCGGGTTGGCACCCGGTTGCGCGGCTGGATTGAGTCCCGACGGGCCCGATGGGTTGTCAACGTTGAGGTATTCCGAAGGATCTCCCCCGAAGAGTAAGGTCAGAATCACGGCGATGATGCCGCCGATGCCGCCTCCCACGGCTAACTTCCCCCCCATCCCTCTTCGGTCGTCTACATTGCCGCTTCCTTGTCTTCCTTGCCAGCGCATCTTTTATGAATAGGTTAAAAAGTGAAAGGTTGAATTCTTTGGTGTTATACATTGACGGATGCGAAAAGGTTGCTCTCCTTCGGAGCTGACCCCGGCCGTAGTCACGGGTTGATTCCACTCGCAACGGACGGTATGTCGTCCACCCGGCGGTACGATAAAAAAGTGGTATAACGCAGGAATTGAATGTCGTTTTGGAGAACAGAGCGAGACAACGGGCCTCATTGGCCGTTTCTAGCTTTTCCTTGCACAAAGAAAAAACCAAGTAACAAAAAAATTCCCTTCTCAGCGCCAAACCGCCGTGAAGCGGGTGAGGTCGGGGTGGGCAACGCGGGCGGCTGGTGCTTCGTGCGCCAATGGTTTGCGGCTTGAATTAAAAACGAGGCTCGGATTAAAAATACGTGATTTGACAACCAGTGTGCTTTTTCTTGAACCGATCCTTGTCTCCCACCGCCACCTTGGTGAGTTGGCATTTCAGCACGCGCAGTCCGTCCATGCCGTGTACGGGGCCCAGTTCGGTTACCGTGGTGTTGGAGAAGTCCAGGACTTCCAGGTGATCGGACTTGCGCAGGGCATTCAGGTGGGTGATCCGGGTGGTGCCCACGTTCAGGTCCACCAGAAACGCGTGATCGGCCAGGGGATCGAGGGTCGGAATCGGATTGGCGCCGCAATTCAGGTAAGCCAGTTTGGGCAGGCGGCGAAAGGGTTCGGCGCTGTCCAGGCCCGTGCTGTAACAATCGAGCACCACCAGGTTGGGAAAGCGGGTCAGCACGCCGAAATCGGCGACCTTGTTCTTCCCGAAACGAAGTTCTTCCAGGTTCACCAGCGCGGCTAACGGGCCCAGCGTGGTCGCCTGGTTGTTGTTGAAGTTGAGTTTCTTCAGTTGCACCAATCCCGCGAGCGGGGTCAGGTCCGTCACCTCGTTGTCGGAGAAGTTCAGGTCTTCCAGCTTGGTCAGACCCGCTACCGGCCGGATGTCCTTCAACTTCAGAAAACTGCCGTTGAGCCGGATCAGGTTCGACAGGCTGTCAATTCCCTGCAGGCTGGTTACCCGGGTTCGCGACACGTTCAGGTCTTCCAGAAAAACGAGCTTGCCGAGCGGCCTTAAATCCCCGATGGCCGTTTGCGAACAATCCAGCTCCGACAACTCGGTGAACCGGGCCAGGGGCGTCGCGTCCTGGATGGGTGTTTTGGCGATGGACAGTTTCCGGAGCGCAAGCAAGCCTTCCAGGTCGCTCTCGCGGGGATACGCCTCCACCTGGTAATTCTTCATCAGCACGGCTTTCCAGTCCGCGCCCAGCGCCGTCCACCAGGCCACCAGGGGCGGCAGCGGCCGCAGTGTGGGCGCGGTGCCGGCCTTGCTGACGGCCAACAGCTGGGTTTTCTCCAACGGATTGCCGCGGCCGAAGCGGACGTAAAAGCTGAGCGCAACCGTGCGACTGAATTGCACCGTATCCACTTCGTTGCTGTCGGCGGGCGGGGTGGTTTGCCAGGCCAGCGACTTGGGTACCCGCACTTCCAGGTAATCGTAGCGCCGCACCTGATCGGTTTTCACCGGGCCGAACTGGGCCTGCTCCAGCAACAGGGTGGTTAATACGCCGTCGGGAAACTGTTTGGGCAGCAACTCCTGCACGTACTGCTGCATCGAAACGGGCGCGGGCGCGGCCAGGCTGTCCAGGTCGTTGGCCACCAGGATGGACTTGTCCTCCACCAGGGTCAGGAGTTCCCGCTTGCCGGCGTTGCGTTCGGCGGCGGTGGCGTTGGGCTTGGCAATTGCCCGCAGGTTCTTTTCGTAGGTGCGCAGCAGCTGACGCACCTGTTGTTTTTCGGCTTCGGTGGCGGGCGTTTGCGCGGGACTCGAACCAAGGCTCCAGCCGAGGAGCGCGGAGAAGGCAAGCAGGAAGCGGGGCATGGGCGGAACAGTTGACGTGACGACGGTTGCGATCAACGTCAAAAGTATGGGTTTTGCCAGTAGAAAGAACACCGCTCCCGTTTGGGCACCCGTTCGGGCTGTAAGCTATCCCGCTTGGGTAGGCATTCCGGGTTACTCCCGTGCTTGGTGGCGGGCATTGCTTACATTCCCGGGTGCTTCCTTCGCGGATACGGCGGCGGAGTGGCGAACGCAGGCGGCCAGCAGCCAGTGCCCGAAACGGCGGCGGGAGTGCCCGAAGAATTACCGGTAGAAGCTATAATACCCGCCCACGCCATTTCGGTTGACGCCTTCGATCAGCCCCCGCCCGGAAACGTTGTTCAGCAGTTCGGCCACCTCCTGCGGCGACTGCACGGTTTGGCGGTTGATGGCGGTGATGACGAAGCCCTCTTCCACACCCAGGCGGCTGATGAGGCCCGGCGTAAGCTTGGCCACCCGCACCCCCCCGGTAATGCCCAGTTTGTCGCGCTCCACCTTCGAGAGGGTCACCAGCTCGGCCCCGAGTCCGCTCACCGTGTAGACCGCCTGCTTCTTCAGGAGGCCGGTGGTGCCATCCTGGTTGGTCAGCGTGAGCTGAACTTCCCGGGCGATCCCGTTTCGCTGGCCGCTTACCTTAATTTTGTCGCCGGGGCGGTAGTAGCTGAGCTGTTCGTTGAATGCACTCTTGCCCTCGATGGCTTCTCCGTTGATCCGCAGAATCACGTCTCCTTTCCGCAACCCCGACCGGCCGGCCGGACCGTCGGCAGCGACGTAGCTGATTGTCACACCGTTGAGTCCGTCCACCTTCAGCTCGCGGGCGGTTTCGGGATTCAGATCGGTGACTTCCGCTCCCAAAAATGCTTTTTGCACCACCCCGTACTGGATGAGGTCATTGGTGATCTTGGCCACAATGTCCACCGGAATGGCAAAGCCGTAGCCGGTGTACGAACCCGTGCGCGAGAGGATCGCCGTGTTGATGCCCACCAGTTCGCCCTTGGCGTTGACCAAGGCCCCGCCGCTGTTGCCGGGATTGATGGCCGCGTCGGTCTGGATGAAAGATTCGATGGGAAACTGCGCCTGGAGAATGCCAATGTCGCGGCCTTTGGCACTCACAATGCCCGCCGTCACGGTGGAGGTGAGGTTGAAGGGGTTGCCCACCGCCAGCACCCACTCGCCCACCTGCACGTCCCGGGAGCGGCCCTGCCGGATGGCCGGCAACTGGTTATCGGCCACCTTCAGCACCGCCAGGTCGGTGGAAGGGTCGGTTCCGACAATTTCGGCCGGGTAGGACCGCTTGCGGTGCACCACTTCAATTTTGTTCGCGTTCTCGATCACGTGGTGGTTGGTCACGATGTATCCGTCGGAAGTGAAAATCACGCCCGAGCCCGAACTGACCACCAGTTGATCCCGTCCCTCGCCGTTGAAGAATAAACTGAGGAAGTCGGTACTGCGCGTAGTGGTGGAGGTTTTGATGTACACGACGCTGGGCGCACTCAACGCCGAGGCGGCCACGAAGTCACCCGACAGCGGCAGGGCGGCGGCCCGCGGGGAACGAAAGTCCGCCTGCCGGTAGGGCGCATTCCCTTCCGTCACCGGGCGCAGGGTGCCTTGCCACTGGTGGAGGGTGAACGCGCCGGCCAATCCGGCGGTAAAGCCAAGCAGGGTAGTCTTTAAAACTTGTTTCACTTTTGCGCAACGATTACCACCAGAAGTTGAAAAGGCGTCAGCAAGCCGTAACAAGGATTGTTGGCTTGGCCGGATGCGAAAACTGCGGCTCATTCGACCGCCGGGCGGCCTCTTCTACTATTGCCTTTGCTCCTGCTATGATAAGCACCTTTGCTGGCATTTTCAACGGCCGAGCAATAATTATTGTCCCGTTTTCACCCATCGGGAGGTGATTACGGTCCACTTGTTGGGTAAGCGGCAAAAACAGTTTACCGGTAAAGAAGCCCATCCGCCCCCGAAGACGAGTTGATGCGTCAACGTTGCTTTCAAAATGGTTACTTAGATGGGTGTCTAGCCGATTCCCTGCTCATCCTCCTCTCCAAGCGACCCGATCAGGCCAAATGGCCCTTGGCCGGGGGACAAAATTGAGGATGCATCGTCCTGCCGCCGTGGCAAGAGCCCCGATTAAGCAAACCGGACAACGGTGGCGGGCGGAGTATCTTTTGCCGAAGTTTTAACAAAACCACGGTTGCACCGTATAAGCGGTATCCCATCCAATCCCCTTCCCTGATCAAACCAAATTCAACCGTTTTGTTGCCATTCCTATTCTTACACTTAATCTACTTATCCAAATGTTTAACAACACGATTTCGAAAGATCGGCGGCGCGAAGTTCGCGGCCACGAGCGTAAAACCGGACGTCCCGGATTGCTGCGCCGGTGGTGCAGCGTGGGCCTGGTCGCCGCTGGCCTGATGGCGGGTTGCAAGGAAGACAATCCCGCGGATGAAGTATCGGCTTCCGTTGCCCTGGTGGATGCCAGTGGCAAGGACGTTGGCACCGCCCAACTCACGGAGAATGACCAGGGAATTGTTACCCTTACCGTCAAGGCCAACGGCCTGCCGGCCGGAACGCACGGAATCCACTTCCACGAGGTGGGCATTGCCGATCCCCAAGCCTCCCCTCCTTTTTCCACGGCGGGTGAGCACTACAACCCGGCGGCCAAACAACACGGGCTTAACAACCCGAACGGGGTGCACGCGGGCGACCTGCCAAACTTGCAGGTCGGTGACCAGGGCACCGGCACGCTGACTACCACCACCGACCGCATCACGCTGAAGGCTGGTCCGGCTACCGCGTTCGACGCCAACGGCACCGCGTTAATCATCCACGCCAATGCGGATGACCAAGTGACCGATCCTTCCGGCAACAGCGGCGGCCGGATTGCGGGTGGGGTAGTAAAACCCGACTAAGCAAAGCAGCGGGGTGGAGATGGGGAGGACGGTCGTTGCGGGGATGATCCGAATGGCTGACCAATGATTGGGAAGGGAGCCGGTAGTCATCGGCTCCCTTTTTTTCTGAAGTTCGTCCCGGAATGGCAACCGGGATTGGGGTGCGCTCACTCATTCACCCTCACCAGCCGCGACCCGACGAACTTGAGCAAGGGCACGTATTGGTTGGCATTGGAGCCGGAGTAATCGAAGCCGGACCCAGTCAGTGCCTTGGCGGGGGGCTGCCGATGCAATTCCTCCCGGAAATGAACCCCGTATTTGGCCAGCATTTGTCCGAAAAACACCATCAGGTCGTAGCCCTCGTAGGCGTACTGGGAGGGAATGAGGTTGTGGCGGGAGAAGTAGCGGCTGTGAAACGATTTTACCGAATCGCTCTGCTGATCCACGTAGCCGGGATGGATGAAATGCACGTTGCGCCGCTCGTACTGGTCGTAGCCGATCATCTGGAAATCCAAAAAGTTGGCGTTGGTGATTACCGGCACGGTGGAATTTGCCACGGCAAGGTCGCTCATTAGCGTAGCCGCCACGCTCTGGTTGCCGGTGGAAACGAAAACGTGCCCCACGGTGCCGGCGCTCAGTTCCTGCAACGACGAACCGAACTGGGTGTTGAGTATTTTCCTGAAGACCGGCACTTTCCCCCCCGTTGCCTTCACCCGGTCGCGGTACGCGTGCGCCATGATGGAATCTTCCGGGGTGTTTCCGTAGAAGACCAGGGCCGCGTTGGGTGGAAAATTCCTGGCGGCGTATTCGGCGGCCCGGCTCGCCCGGATCTGCGGCGAAACCTGGGTCAGAAAGCTGAACGGATTGTCCTGAACCAGCTTTTGATTGGTGGAAATCGGATTGATCAAACCCACTTGGCCGGCGTTGGAAAAGGAAGCCACCACCCGGTTGGTTTCGGCGTACAACGGCCCGATCAGCAAGTCCACCGCCTTGAATTCGGGGGCGTTCACTACACCCAGGGCTTGGTTGGCCTCGTTGAGGACGTCGTAGGCGAGCAGGTTGACGGTGATGCCTTCTTCGGCCAGCTTGTCCTTTCCCAATTGAATACCCTTGTACATATCCAGCGCTACCTCCCTCGAAGAAGCGTCACCCTTCAGAAAGGGAAACAGCACGGCCACGTTGTAGGCGCTCTTCTTCACTTCGGCCGCCGGCACTACCTCCGTTCGCCGGTCGGTTTTGAACCGTTTTCCGAGCCGGTCGGCCAGGGCCTGGTCCTCCGGCGTAAGCGGACCGGCCAGTAATTTTCCGACCAGCGCACCCGCCACGGCCGCATCGTCCGGATACGCAGTCTGGAGTATCTTCAGGGTATTGACGTCCCGGATTTGACCCAGGTAGTGTTGCTTGAGCGCCTCCGCGTCGGCATCCAGGCTTTTGTTCCGAACCGGCTTCAGCGCCGCGAGTGCGCCGGCGTAGTCGGCGGACTCGAAGGCCGCGTTCGCCAACAGGTAACGCGCCTCGTCGGCCTGCTTCCAGTTGGCGTGCTTTTCCAGCAACTGCAACAGCAACGTCCTGGCTTCGGCGGGCTGCTTGTTGCCCAAGGCCGCCCGCGCCGAATAATAGTGGGCGTAGGCCGCGTAGGCATTGGCCGGACTCACCCGCAGCAGCGGCCGGAAGGCTTCGCGGGCGAGGGAGTACTTGCCCTCGTCCAGCAGCTGTTTGCCCTCCTGGTATTTTTTCTGGTAATCGGCGTTGGTTTGGGCGGAAACGAAGACCGGAGAAAAGAAACCGGCGAAAAGGAGACCGGCGAAAAAGAGGCCAAGGCCACGTCCTGGATGCGTCATAACCCGTGTCGTTGATACCGCCCCGAAGGCGATTACTTTTTCTTCTTGACTTCCTCGCTGGCCTTCATCGCCTCTTCCAACCGCGTCTGAAACTTGGATTTCTTCCGGGTACCCGCGTTTTTGCGGTTCTCTTCCAACACCGCCTTGATCTTGTCCTCGTCCACGAAGCGCCGGATAATCAGTTGCTGGGCGATGGTGGCCAGGTTCGACACGAAGTAATAAAAACTTAACCCGGCCGGAAAACTGTTCATCACGAACAGAAACACCACGGGCATGATGTAGCCCAGCGTCTTCATGGGGCCTTCGATGGTCGTCAACTGGTTGTTGTAGTAGGCGTAGGCGATGGAAGAGAGCGTCATCAGGATCGCGAACAGGCTGACGTGCGAGCCGTAGAAAGGAATCGCGAAGGCCAGGTTCAGCACCGAGTCGTAGGTGGACAAATCGTTCGCCCACAGGAAAGGCTGCTGGCGCAGTTCGATGGAACTGGGGAAGAAGCTGAACATGGCAAACAGAATGGGCATCGTGAGCAAGACCGGAATGCAGCCACTCAACGGACTCACGCCCACCTGCTGGTAGAGCTTCATCTGATCCTGCTGGGCCTTGGCCGCGTCGTCGCCCGCCTTCTGCTTGATTTCGGCCAGTTCCGGTTGCAACACCCGCATCTTGGCCATCGACACGTAGGAGCGGTAAGTGAGCGGGGTGAGGACCAGTTTGACCAGCAGCACCAGCACGATGATGATGACTCCGTAGTTGGGAATGAAACCCGCCAGGAAGTTAAACACCGGCACCGTTACGAAGCGGTTGATTCAGCGCACCACTGGCCAGCCCAGGTCCACGTTTTCGCCGAAACCCTCGGCCACCTTCTTCACAATGGGGTAGCTGTTGGGCCCGAAGTAGAAGGCAAACTTTCCCCCGCCGCCTTGCAGGTCGGCCACGGGCAGCAACAGGTCGGCCGTCAGCGTCTTCACCACGCTGCTGTCGGCCGCGTCGGCATCCGTCGTCTGGAGCACTCCGCTCGCGAAGGACGTTTCCCGGGCGATGATGGCCTGCGAGAAGAATTGGTGGCGCAACGAAACCCAGCGGATGGGCTGCGACACTTTACTCTCCTGGGGGCCGGTGCTGTTTTCGCCGACCTTCTCGAAGCTTTCGTCGGCCAGGAAATAGGTAATCAGGGATTTGTTGCGGCTCTGCGTGAGGTCCTTTTCCAACCGCTTCAGGTTGTCTTGCCAGTAGAAGCGCACCGGCTCCTTCCGGATCTCTTTTTCCAGTCCCGCCAGCCGCAGGTCATACGCCACCTGGTATCCCTGACCGGCCAGGGCGTAGGTTTGTTCCACGAACTGGTTGGGCGCTACTTCGAGGCGGAAACGCACGCGGTTCGTGTCGCCCGTCGCTACCACCGTCGCCGGGGAAGACGTCTGGAAGTACAACTGATAGAGGTCAATCTTGCCGCCGGCAGCCGCCGGAATTTCCAGCGCCAGCTGGCTGCTTTGCTCGTCGAGCAGAATCAACGGCTTTCCGTCGAAGGTTTGGTATTTTTTCAACTGTACCCGCTTCACCCGGCCGCCCCGGGTGCTGAGCGTCACCTTCACGTCGGCATTCTCCAGGGCGATCTCCCGCTCCGTTCCGGCGGCGGCCGTTGCGAAACGGCCGTAAGCCGAACGGTTCCGGGCTTCGGCCAGCGAGTCGGTAGACGGGACGCCCGCCGAACCGAGCCGAGCCGCGTTTCCTTCGGACAGGGTAGCGGACCGGGAAGGATCCGTTCCGGGCGTTACGGTCTGGGTTGCCGGACGTTGGGCAGGCGGGGTAGATGGAGGGCTAAAATACAGGTACAGGCCTACGATCAAAAAGATAAGGGTGATGCCGATGGCTTGGTTTCGATCCATTGTGTATTGAATGCGGTGGTTGTCAGCAACCTGCCGTCACTAGTAAGCATGAGTAAGGCTCAAAATTAGGCAATCCCCGCCAACTTGTCATGGGCGGACCGGCGGTTCTGGAAAATTTCACGGTAATGAATCGGGTTGGCAGCAGGAAATGGCTACTATCTGATCGGTTGCAGTCCGCGGTTTATTTTGCTCCAAGGTCGAAGTTTATTTTCAAAGCAGCCGGTAAAAATAAAGCAGTCGGTAAAAATACGGTGCGAGAAGCTTGAAAATGGGTGACCGCTGGTTACGCTCCGCGCGGCGCTGATAAAACGGGTTACGCGATTGAGAGGGGGAGCACTAATTTATTTCTTATTTATTTCTTATGGAGAACGTTGAGTAAAACGGCGGTTGATCTACGCACCTACCTTGTCCCAATAATCGTTTCTACCACGTATCTTTTGGAAGCTAGGGTTGTGTCTACGTCAAAATGAATGAAATTCTTGTCGAAGTTTTCGTATACTTTCTTCCTGACCAATTCATGCAACCGGTCTCGTTCCTTGCCTAGCCTTTCATTGCTGTAGCTCTGGCCTTTTTTCAATAAACTTCTGCCTTGAGCCTCTGACACTATTTTTTCGATTTGCGGGTCAGTAATCCGGTAAGTGACGGCCTGGAGCTTATAATCCTTCATGAAAGTAGTCTGTTTGCTGGCCGAGCAAGCTTGAATGAGGGCTACCAAGGTCAATAAGGCAAGCGTAATTATAGGTTTAACTCTCATCCGGTGGCGGGTTTATGAGCTTAGTCTTCTTACAACATCTCTTATTGCGACTAATAAATTAGAAGCCCCACCGATCAACGCACCGCCTTGCTGACGAGCATTTTCTTCTGGGTGGCGTATTCCAGGGCGGCCCTCACGAAGCTGACGAAGAGCGGGTGCGGATTCATCACGGTGCTTTTCAGTTCGGGGTGGAACTGCGTGCCAATGAACCAGGGATGGTCCCGGAGTTCCACGATTTCCACCAGCCGCGTGTCGGGATTCACCCCGGCGGCCATCATGCCCGCCGCCTCGAACTGCACCAGGTAGGCGTTGTTGAATTCGTAGCGGTGGCGGTGGCGTTCGGAAACGCGGGTTCGCCCGTATACTTCGTACGTGAGGGTGCCGGGACGGACGTCGCAGGGATACGCGCCCAGGCGCATCGTACCGCCCTTGACCGTAATCTTCTTCTGGTCTTCCATCAGGTCGATGACGGGATTCTCCGTTTCGCGCTCCATTTCCGTGGAGCAGGCATCAACGATGCCCAGCACGTTGCGGGCAAACTCGATCACGGCGCACTGCATGCCCAGGCAGACGCCGAAGAACGGAACCCGGTTTTCGCGGGCGTAGCGCACCGCGTTGATCTTGCCCTCGATACCCCGCTGGCCGAAACCCGGCGCCACCAGAATGGCATCCAGTTCTTCCAGCACCGATTCGTAGTGGTCCGACACCAGGCTTTCCGATTGAATCCAGCGCACGCTGACGGCGCATTCGTTCTGCGCCCCGGCGTGGATAAACGATTCGGCAATGGATTTGTAGGCGTCGCGCAGTTCCACGTACTTACCGATCAGACCGATGGTCACCCCTTCGGTCGGGTTCTTGAGGCGGCCCAGAAAATCTTTCCAGGCCTCGATATCCGGCTCCCGTTCGGGCGACAGCCGGAGTTTCTCCAGCACCCGCTCGTCCAGTTTTTCCTTCTTCATCAGCAACGGCACGTCGTAGATCGTCTCCGCGTCAATGGATTCGACCACGGAGTTGAGGTGTACGTTGCAGAAGAGCGCCATTTTCCGGCGGATGTCGAGGGGAAGCGGGTGCTCGGTGCGGCACACCAGGATGTCGGGTTGAATGCCGGCTTCCAGTAGCGTCTTCACCGAGTGCTGGGTAGGCTTGGTCTTCAATTCACCCGCCGACTTCAGGTAGGGCACCAACGTCAGGTGAATCACGAGCGAGTTGTGTTCGCCGATGTCCCACTTCAGCTGCCGCACGGCCTCGATGAAGGGCAGCGACTCGATGTCGCCCACGCACCCGCCGATCTCGGTGATGACCAGATCGTACTTGCCGGTTTCGCCCAGCAGCATGAAGTTACGCTTGATTTCGTCGGTGATGTGGGGGATTACCTGCACGGTCTTGCCCAGGTAAGCCCCTTGCCGCTCCCGGGTGATGACATTGTTGTAGATCCGGCCGGTGGTGATGTTGTTGGCCTGCGAGGTGGGAATGTTGAGGAAGCGTTCGTAATGCCCCAGGTCCAGGTCGGTTTCCGCTCCGTCGTCGGTCACGTAGCACTCGCCGTGTTCGTAGGGGTTGAGGGTTCCCGGGTCAATGTTGATGTAGGGATCGAACTTTTGGATGGTGACCGAAAAGCCCCTTGCCTGCAGTAGCTTGGCCAGCGAGGAAGCAATGATGCCTTTTCCGAGGGAGGAAGTAACACCGCCCGTAACGAAAATGTACTTTGCAGAAGCCATACAAGGGGTTTGGGGATTCGCATTCATTACGGGACGTAAAGGTACAGATTAGTTTTTGATTTTATTTCCCGTCGGTGAGTCAACGAGCGTATCCCGACATTCGGGTCGTAACATCGCCTGTTCAGAATCCAGTGCGCCAGGAATGAGTTACGCTGCGCATCGAAAGTTGACTTGTCTCATTTATCCGGCCTGATTCTTCCTACGAAACGCTAAAAGTATTTGATTCCTAATGCACTAGTCATCGACCAACAACCAACAACGGGCAACCAACAACGGCCTTGCCGTTCATCCAAATTATCTCCCCGGTGCCGGCCTTTTGGCGTTATTTGCGTCGCCTCTTAATTACCAACCGCCATGGGTCTGCACGACATCCGGGTTTGCCTGATCGAAGATGATCCCGTGACCCGGAACGGATTCGGCTTGCTGATCGACAGCACGCACGGCTACCAGGTCATCAACAGCTACAGCAACTGCGAAGATGCCATCCGGCAGCTGGACCGCGACAGCCCGGACGTGGTCATGATGGACATCAAATTGCCCGGTGGTATGAACGGCATCGTGGGCATCGGCAAGATCAAGAAGCTGAGGCCCAGGGTAAACATCATCGTCGTGACGGCGTACGAAAACGACGAGCTGGTTTTCCAGGCGCTGTGCGCGGGCGCGGGCGGCTACCTGACCAAGAACACCCCCCCCGCCCGCATGCTCGACGCCATCCGGGAAGTGCAGACCGGCGGGGCCCCGCTGAGTACCCACATTGCCCGGATGGTGGTGCAATCGTTCCAGAAAAACACCAATTCGCCCCTCTCCCCGCGCGAAACGGAAGTATTGGTGTTGCTCGACAAAGGAAAGAGTTACCACACGATCGCCGATGAGTTGTTTGTGGACAAGGAAACCATCCGCACCCACATCAAGAACACCTACCTCAAACTGGAAGTACACTCCAAGGCGGATGCCATCGAGAAAGCCCGGCGGCAAAAACTGATCTGAGCAGTTACTAATCCGTTTTTGGTAATTGGTTTTCTATCGTTGGCCATCAGGTAAAGCAGACTGCCCGGGGACGGGGTCATACCAGTTGTTATATGAGCGAAACCGAACCACCACAGCAGCTTCATTGCCCAGCAACGAAGTACTCAGTAACCCGGATTCTCGGAGGGGTTCAAACAGTTACGGGTCCAGAGTCGTAAGTTAGGAAGGATGCAAAATTTTGAAAGCCGAACAATTACTAACTTAATAAAGCCGGATACGATGAGAAAGATAAAAAACTTCAAAGAGATCAGCGTTTTGATTGGCGTGATTGCGGGATTCACTTTCCTGATCTCGTTTTTCGCAGGAATCGGCGTTCCCACGGAAACAATATTTGTTTCAGGGATCTTCTTTGCGGTTATTACCATTGCAATAACCCCCGTACTTCTGACCGGTGAAAAAACCAAAGGTAAGCCTCAATAGCTAACCTTGCCTGGCTTCGGTCAAGGCAAAATCGAACAAGCGCTTGCCGCGGGCTTCCATTCCGCTTCCTGAAAGTCGCTGAAGTCGGGTGTATTACTATGAGCAAAATATAAAACACCAAGTATCAACCAATACCAATAGTAGGCAAACAAAATGCTGCCTTTCAATTTTTTAAGGTTGCTCTACTACGCCATTAAAATTTCATTTTAGTATAAAAATACCGTTACCTGTGAAACGAATCCGGTCTCCGTGGATGGCCAATCGTTGCTGGGTTTCCAGTTGGCTTCCTTCGCTGACCGGTTCGGGGACAAGGATAGCCTAGCCAAAACTACACCCGTCGTCGTGGCCGGAGTAGCCATTGTCGGAGACGGTGATGGAGCTTAGTCCAAAAAAGCGGGTTAAACCGCCGAATAAAAAAAGACTGGCCAGGTTTAGAAAACCTGGCCAGTGTACCGAAACAACCGTGCGCCCTTCCTGCCGACAGCGCCCTCCGATCTCCGCGAGGAAGCTTCGACGTGCTGGTCTGTCCACGGTGGTTTACACCACTTCGGCTTTCTGGGCAACTTCCTGCCGGGCGTATTCTTCCAGCGGCGGGCAGCTACACACCAGGTTGCGGTCGCCGTAGGCACTGTCCACCCGGCTGACCGACGGCCAGAACTTGGCCGCCCTCACGTAGGGCAACGGGTACACCGCCTTCTGACGGCTGTAGGGGCGCTTCCACTCGTCGGCCAGCGCCACCTGGGCGGTGTGCGGGGCGTGTTTGAGTACGTTGTCGGTGCGTTCCGCCTGACCTTCCTCCACCTCCCGGATCTCGTTGCGGATGGCGATCATCGCCTCGCAGAACCGGTCCAGTTCTTCCTTCGACTCGCTTTCCGTCGGCTCGATCATCATCGTGCCGGCCACCGGAAACGACACCGTGGGCGCGTGGAACCCGTAGTCCATCAGGCGCTTGGCGATGTCTTCCACCTCAATGCCCGCCGATGCCTTGAATTGGCGGCAGTCGATGATCATCTCGTGGGCGCAACGGCCATTGGCTCCGGTGTAGAGCACCGGGTAGTGATCGTGGAGAAGGGCTTTAATGTAGTTGGCGTTCAGAATCGCCATTTCCGTGGCGCGCCGCAATCCCTGCTCGCCCATCAGCGCGATGTAGGCGTAGGAAATGGGCAGGATGCCGGCGCTGCCCCACGGAGCCGCCGAAACTGCGTGAATGGCTTGCTGGCCACCCGTCTCCACCACCGCGTGACCGGGCAAAAACGGCGACAGGTGCGCCCGCACCCCGATGGGTCCCATGCCGGGGCCGCCGCCGCCGTGGGGAATGCAGAAGGTCTTGTGAAGATTCAGGTGGCACACGTCCGCCCCGATGTTGGCCGGGCTGGTCAGTCCCACCTGGGCATTCATGTTGGCCCCGTCCATGTAGACCTGGCCGCCGTGCTGGTGGATAAGGGCGCAGATTTCCTGGATGGTTGCCTCGAACACCCCGTGCGTGGACGGGTAGGTGACCATCAGGCACGAGAGGTTGGCCGAGTGCTGTTCGGCCTTGGCTTTCAGGTCGGCCGCGTCGATGTTGCCCCTTTCGTCGGTTTTGGTCACGATCACCCGCATGCCCGCCATCACCGCGCTGGCCGGGTTGGTGCCGTGCGCCGAGGCCGGAATGAGGGCAACGTTGCGGTGCGCGTCGCCCCGGCTTTCGTGGTAGGCGCGGATGACCATCAGACCGGCGTACTCGCCCTGCGCCCCGGAATTGGGTTGCAGCGACATGGCGTCGAAGCCGGTGATTTCGCACAGCCAGCCGTTCAGGTCCCGGAACAACTGCTGGTAGCCTTCCGTCTGATTTACCGGAGCGAAGGGGTGCAATCCGGCGAATTCCGGCCAGCTAACGGGAACCATCTCAGCGGTGGCGTTCAGCTTCATCGTGCAGCTACCGAGCGGAATCATGGAATGCACCAGCGACAAATCCTTGCTCTCCAAAGATTTAAGGTAGCGCAGCATTTCGTGTTCGGAATGGTAGGAATTGAACACGGGGTGCTGCAGGTAAGCCGACTTGCGCCGCAGGTTCTCCGGCCAGTTCAGTTCCAGGTTCTCCGCCAACCGCTTCGCGTCCACCGAATTCTTCGTACCGGACACTTCCGCGAAAAGGCCCAGCAGGGTCTGCACATCGGCCAGGGAAGTCGTCTCGTCCAGGGAAATGCCCACGTGGGAGTCGGCGAAGTAACGGAGGTTGATCGCCCGGCTTTCCGTCAACTGACGAAGGGAAATTTGCTGCGCCTCATCCCTGACCACCACCCGGAGGGTATCGAAGTAGTGCGGATTGACGACGGGGAAGCCCAGTTGCGGCAGTCCTTCGGCCAGCACCCGGGTCAGCCCGTGGGTGCGTTCGCCGATGGCGCGCAATCCGTCCGGCCCGTGGTAAACTGCGTAGCTGGAAGCCATCACGGCCAGCAGCACCTGGGCGGTACAGATGTTGGACGTGGCTTTTTCCCGGCGGATGTGCTGTTCGCGGGTTTGCAGCGCCATC
>JACMKY010000583.1 GCA_014379925.1 Cytophagales bacterium
ATCAACTCATCAACTCCCTTACTCATCAACTCATAAACCCCCTGATCCCGCTTCCGCCACCCGGATGCGGATATCCGAATTGCGACCCTTGTCATCGCTGCACGAGATTTTCACGGTGCCGATGGTGGGCGTGAAGAACACTTTCTCCGTGGCTTCAGCGGCCCGGTAGAACTGGTCGTTGAGGTACCAGTAGACTTGTTTCACGCCGTGGTCGGTGTTGGCCGCCAGCATCAGTTGCGGCGGGGCGTCCCGGTCCACCAGATACGCGCGTCCCTCCGCCGGGGAGACGATGACCGGCGCCTGGTCGGCAAACACGCGGGTGCAACGCGGGTTGTGTTCGGGCACCTTCGGGTAACGCATTCCTTCGGCCTCGTACCAGGCCACCAGCTCGGGCGACAACCGGTCGAAAGTTTTTTTCGCGTAGCCGGTCGCGGGGCGGCAACTGGTGCAGTAAGAAACCGTTCCGTCGGGAGAGGTGGCCACTTCCTGGGCGTGGTTGCACGGTTGGGGCGAAGAAACCAGGGGGAGGAAGTAATCCGTTAGCTGGTGGTCGCAAAAATGGCTGGGCACCAGACCCGTCTCGGCGCACACCAGCCGGAACTTCAGCTCGTCGGGCATCCCGAACCAGTGGTTGGGCGAATCGTAGTCAATCGTGTTGAAAATACGGAACAGCAGCGGCGTGGCAATGTCCGCCCCCGAGAGTTCGCGCACGCCGTCGCCGGTGAAGTTGCCCACCCACACGCCCACGGTGTAGGTGGCGTTGTAGCCAATGCTCCAGGCGTCGCGCCGGCCGTAGGAGGTGCCCGTTTTCCAGGCGATTTTCGGCACGTGGGCGCTGCTCTGAAAATTGTTGGGCAAGTCGGGGCGGATGGCCTGCGTGAGCATCTCGTTCACCACGAAGGCGGCCGAAGGCGACACCACCGGCACGGAGGGTGCCCGTTGGTCGGGCCGGTACGCAAGGGGAACGTACTGGCCCCGGTTGGCAAAAGCCGCGAACAGGCCCGTCAACTCCTCCAGCGTAGCGCCGCAACCGCCCAGGATCACCGACAAGCCCAGCTTGTTTTCGTCGCGTCCGATCTGCCGGAAATTTGCCTGCTTGAGTTTTTTGATGAACAAGGGCAAGCCCACTCCGCTCAGGGTTTTCACGGCGGGAATGTTGAGTGAATACGCCAACGCCTTTTCCGCCGTCACCTGGCCGTTGAATTGCTGGTCGTAATTTTCGGGTTGGTAGCCCCGGAAGTCGGTGGGCACGTCGGTGAGGATGGTCTTGGGCGTGAGCTTTCCCTCGTCGAAGGCCACCGCGTAGACCAGCGGCTTCAGCGTGCTTCCCGGCGAACGCACCGCGCGGACCCCATCCACCTGCCCGCCGTGGTCGCCGTCGGCAAAGTCGGGCGAACCGAGGTAGGCTTCCACCTGATGCGTGCGGTTGTTGACCACCAGCACCGACAGGTTATAAATGCCCAGGTTGCGGAGCCGCCGCCCGTAGTTGGTGGCCAGTTGCTGCACCTGGTCCTGCTTGGCCCGGTCGAGCGTGGTCGGAATTTTGGCGGCGTGGCGGTACTGTCGTTTCAGCCGGTAGGCCAGGTGGGGAGCCCCCCGGGGCAGGTCGTGCCGACGGGCGGCCAGCGGTTCGGCCAGCGCATCGCGGACGTCGGCCCCGGCAAAGGTTCCGTCGGCGCGAAACCGCCGGAGCCACCGGTTGCGTTCCTCGGTAATGCGGCCGTTGTGGCGACCCAGGTAGAGCGAGGTAGGCCGGTTGGGAATGATGGTCAGGGTCACGATCTGCGCCAGGCTCAACTGGTCGGGCAACCGCCCGAAGTAGAGCAGCGCGGCGGATTTGACGCCTTCCACGTTGCCGCCGTAGGGCACCAGGTTCAGGTAGAGCTGCAGGATTTCGTCTTTGGAGTAGTACACCTCCAACTGCAGTGCGCGCAGGGTTTCCGTCAGCTTGTTGCCGTAGGTGCGCGATTGGGGGCCGGCGCGGGCGCGTTCCAGGAGCCGCGCCACCTGCATGGTGATGGTGGAAGCCCCCGACGTAGTGCGGTTCTGCCGGCCGTTGTTTACCAGCGCCCGCACCACGGCGACCGGATTGATCCCCGGATGGTAGTAGAAATACTGGTCTTCCTTGCGAAGAATTGCTTTCCGCAGGTCGGGAATGATTTCATCCAGCTCGGTTTTCATCCGCCACTTGTCGTCCTGGCTCAGAAATGCGTGGAGCACATCCCCCTTCCGGTCGGTAACCAGGGTGGAGTAGGAAGGGAGCGGCGGCAGGGGAAACCGGCGGTCGAGCAGGAAGCCAACCAACAGGCCGCCGAGGAGGATGGCCAGGAAAATCCCGACGGGCTTCCGCCGGAAAAGGGAAGACCCGCGAAGCATTCGAATGCTGAAAATCTGATTGACCATCTTATTCACGCCAGCAACGCCTGCACGGCCCGCTCAGTTTTCTCGAAGTTAAAGTCCGCCACCACCCGCTCCATTTCCGCCCGGATATGGTCGTTGCCCAGGTTACCCACGCTGCCTTCGTGGGTGTGGTGCAACCCGGCGACCGAGCGGACCTCGGAGGGTTGATACGTACCCCCGGCGATTTCCTGCGCCGTTTGGCGGTAGGCTTCGCGGAAGGGCACGCCAGTCAGTACCAGTTCGTTCACCCGCTCCACGCTGAAGATCGCATCGTAGCGGTTGTCCCGAAAAATGTCGGCGTTCACGCGAACGTTTTCCAGCGTGAAATGCGTGATGTCGAGGCAGTTCAGCAGTTCCTCGAAGGCAGGCATCAGGATTTCCTTGGTCAGTTGCAGGTCGCGGTGGTAGCCGGAAGGCAGGTTGGTGAGCAGCAGGGCCAGTTCGTTGGGCAAGGCCTTGAGGCGGTTGGTGCGGGCGCGGAGCAG
>JACMKY010000078.1 GCA_014379925.1 Cytophagales bacterium
ACGGGCTGGAACTGTGGAAGAGCGACGGTACCCCCGAAGGCACCGGCCTGGTTGCTGATATCTACCCGGGGCAAGTCCCCTCCAGTTACGCTGACCGATTCGGTCCGTTTAACCTCACCAGCGTGGACGGGGTGCTTTTCTTCACAGCCAACGACGGGGTCAACGGGCAGGAGCTGTGGAAATTCGACCCCCGCACCACGGCTTGTTCTTCAACGGGCACGATTCTGCGCGAGCAGTGGAACGGAGTGGGCGGCAACGCCGTGAGTGACATTCCCCTCAATACCACGCCCGCTTCCAGCAGCCAGCTCACCAGCCTCGAGGCCCCCACCAACGTGAGCGACAACTACGGGTCGCGTTTGCGGGGCTACCTGTGCGCCCCGCGGACGGGGAGCTACGTCTTCTGGCTGGCCAGCGACGACGACGGCGATCTGTACCTGTCCACCGACGAGAACCCGGCCAACAAGCAGCGTATCGCTTACGTGGAAAACGGCTGGGCCACCCCCCGCGAGTGGGACAAGTACCCCAGCCAGCGGTCGGCGGTGGTGCGGTTGGTGGTCGGCCGCAAATACTACGTTGAGGTGCTCCACAAGGACAGCCTGGGCGGCGACAACCTGGCCGTGGGCTGGCGTACCCCCTCGATGGCGGCCGGCGCGGCCCCGGTGGTGGTGCCGGGTTCGGTGCTTTCTTCCTTCGTGCCCCCCGCCGCTACGGCCTGCTCGGCCACGGGCACGATCCTGCGCGAGCAGTGGAACAATGTGCCCGGCAATACCATCGGGGCCATTCCCGTCAATGCGCTGCCCTCTTCCAGCGGCCAGCTGACCAGCTTCGAAGCGCCCACCAACGTGGGCGAGGCCTACGGGGCACGCCTGCGGGGTTACCTCTGCGTTCCGCAGAAGGGGGGCTATACCTTCTGGCTGGCCAGCGATGACCACGGCGAACTCTACCTGTCCACCGACGAGAACCCGGCCAACAAGCGGCGCATTGCCTACGTGGAGAACGGTTGGGCCAACCCCCGCCAGTGGGGTAAATACACCCGCCAGCAATCGGAGGTGATCGAGTTGGCGGCGGGCCGCAGGTACTACGTGGAGGTGCTCCACAAGGAAGGCATCGGCGGCGACAACCTCGCGGTGGGCTGGCGCACCCCGGCAATGACGGCCGGCTCGGCCCCGGTGGTGATACCCGGCGCGGTGCTTTCTCCCTTCGTGCCCACCGTGGCCGCGGCCAACTGCTCGGCCTCGGGCACGATTCTGCGCGAGCAGTGGAACGGCGTGGGGGGCAACGCCGTGAGCGACATTCCGCTCAACACCGATCCCGCTTTCAGTAGCCAACTCACCAGCTTGGAAGCACCCACCAACGTGGGCGACAACTACGGGTCGCGTTTGCGGGGTTACCTCTGCGCCCCCGAGACGGGAGGCTACCTATTCTGGCTGGCCAGCGACGACGACGGGGATCTGTACTTGTCCACCGACGAGAACCCGGCCAACAAGCGGCGCATTGCCTACGTGGACAACGGCTGGGCTACCCCCCGCGAGTGGGACAAGTACGCCAGCCAGCAGTCGGCCTTTATTGAGTTGGTAGCCGGCCGCCGGTACTACGTGGAGGTGCTCCACAAGGACAGCCTCGGTGGCGATAACCTGGCCGTGGGCTGGCGCACGCCCTCGATGGCGATCAATGCGGCCCCGGCGGTGGTGCCCGGCGCGGTGCTTTCCCCGTTCCTGGTCCAACCGCCTTGCTCGGCCAGCGGCAGCCTGCTGCGGGAATTGTGGACGGGGGCCCCGGGACGCGACCTCACCGACATTCCCTTCTACCTGCCCCCCACGTCCACCAGCCGACCCACCGCCTTCGAAGGACCCCTCAACGCCGGCGACAACTACGGGGCCCGCTACCGGGGCTACCTCTGCGCCCCGGAGAGTGGGGTATATACCTTCTGGATTGCCTCCGACGACAACGGCGAACTGGCCCTTTCCTCGGATGAGTATCCGGCCAACAAGCGGGTGATCGCCGGCCTGCAAGGCTTCACCGAGTACCGCCAATGGGACAAATACGCCGGCCAGCGGGCGTCCGTCCGTCTGGAGCGCGGCCAGCGCTACTACATCGAAGCCTTGCACAAGGAAGCGGCCGGCGGCGACCATTTCTCAGTGGGCTGGCGACTGCCTTCTTCGCCGGTGGGTGCGGCCCCGGTAATCGTGCCCGGCTCGGTGCTTTCCCCCTTCACGGTGGCCAGTGCCCGGCAGGCCCGGACGGAGCCGGTGGAGCGAGCCAGCCTTGAACGAGCCAGCCTGGAACTAGTAGCGGTGCCCAACCCTTTTGAGGGGCGGGTGCAGGTCCGCTTCGTGCCGCGGGAAACGGGACCGGCGACGCTGGAACTCCACGACCTGCGGGGCGGGCGGGTGCGGACCCTGTTCGAGGGAGCGGTAATGGCGGGGGAAGCCCGGCAGGTGGAGGCCGATGGGCGGGGTTTGGCCGAGGGTTTGTACCTGTTGCGCCTGCGCAATGGAAGCCAGTCTGCCCACCTCAAGCTGCTTCATCACCGGTAACTTTGCTGACTTGACCAGCACTGCGAGGCCCGGGCATCCGCTCGGGCCTCGCGGCTTTTGAGCCGTTGATCAATGGAATAGTGATCCGGAAGCCGGATCAAATGCGTGCTGATATTTTCGTTTGGAAAACCCTTTCCGGTAAGTAGCGAGGGATTCAATCGCGGCGACTGGGCGTCCCCGACTGGGCGCCGGATTGCCGGACCACCCTGACGGACCGCTCCCTCGCTACGAAAAATCCGGGAAACCCTTTCGGGCGAGGTAGAATGATGACCGTAGAACGGGATTTTCAAGTTTATCTCGGATGGGGAAAGCCAGGTCGATTTGGCCAGTAAAATATACGCTTAAAATTAAGGATGCATTCCACGTTTTGGTGGTTCTTTCTTCGTACCTCGCAGGGTGGCTGTTCACGCGCCCGCCCAGCGACGCGAACGCCGTGCTCAGTGCCCCACGCTCCCGGTTCCGTAATCCCCAACCCATTCAACAACCATGAACAAACTCCAATTGAAGGAAAAGCTCCTGGCGGAAGGCAAACGCCTCCAGGAAACCGTAGTGCATGATTTGGAAACATCGACCACCAACCTGCTGACCAGCGCCAACCAGGAGGGGGAGGAAGACGGCGATTCGCGGTTTGAATCCACCCAGGAGGAACGCATGGACGAGCGCGACCTCCTGCAGGGACCGCTGGATGCGGCCGTGCGGAACCTGACGATCCTCCAATCCATTTCGCCGGACGCGCCGCACGGAACGGTGACGCTGGGCTCGGTCGTGATGACCCCGGATCAGAACTTCTTCGTTTCCATCAACCTGGGTACGATGGTGGTCGACCAGCAATCGTTCGTGGGCATCTCCACGGCCGCCCCCATCTACCAGGCCATGGCCAACAAGAAGGAAGGCGACTCCTTCGTTTTTCAGGACCGGGAATACCGGATCGAAAGCCTTTTCTGAACCCCCGTGTCCACTACCACTGAATCCGCCCCGGTTGCCGCGCCTCCCGGTGGAAAATGGGTGCTGGCTTCCACCATCCTGGCCTCGGGGATGGCCGTCATCGATTCAACGGCGTTGAACGTGGCCTTGCCGGCGCTGCAAGCCGACCTGGGGGCCACGGGTACCCAACTGCTTTGGGTGGTCAACGCCTACGTGCTGATGCTGGCCGCCTTCATCCTGGTGGGCGGCTCCCTGGGCGATCACCTGGGCCGGAAAAAAATGATGATGATCGGTATCGTCCTGTTCGTGCTGTCCTCGGCGGCGGGTGGGCTGGCTCCTTCCGTCGGATGGCTCATTGCCGCCCGTACGCTGCAGGGGATGGGCGGGGCCCTGATGATTCCGGGTAGTCTGGCCATCATCACGGCCGCTTTCGAGGCCAAGGAACGGGGAAAAGCCATCGGGACCTGGTCGGCGGCGAGCGCGGTCATGGTCGTGATCGGTCCCATCCTGGGCGGCTTTCTGGCGGACGCCGGGCTGTGGCGGGCCATCTTCCTGCTCAACCTGCCCATCGGGCTGGTTGCCCTGGGGCTCATTGCCGTCCACGTGCCCGAAAGCCGGGACGAGTCGGTTACGGGCGGCATCGACTACCTGGGAGCGCTGTTGGCTTCGCTCGGACTGGCGGGCCTTGCCTACGGATTCACCGCCTGGTCCGACGCCGGCCCGGGTCACCCGGCCGTCTACGGTTCCCTGGCCGGTGGCTTGGCGGGCCTGGGGTTGTTCGTCAGGTTGGAAGCCCGGCGTACCCACCCGTTGATGCCGTTGCACCTGTTCGCCTCGCGCACCTTCAGCGGCACCAACCTGCTCACCCTGTTTCTCTACGGCGCCCTGAGCGCCGGTACCTTCTTCCTCTCCCTGAACCTGGTTCAGGTACAAGGCTACAGCCCTTCGCTGGCGGGCCTGGCGTTCATGCCCCTGCCGTTGCCCCTGATCCTGCTGTCGCGGTGGTCGGGCGGCATCGCCGATCAATTCGGCTCCCGGATTCCCCTGATCATCGGACCGCTGGTGGCCGGCGCGGGTTTTCTGTGGTTGTCCTTCGCGGGCCTGACGACGGGCCCCGGTCAGTACTGGACCACGTTCGGGCCGGGAATCCTGCTGTTCGGGCTGGGAATGACCCTGACGGTCGTGCCCCTGACCAACGCCGTGATGGGCGCGGTGGCCACCCACTACGCCGGAACGGCTTCCGGGATCAACAACGCCGTTTCCCGCGTGGCTTCCGTGCTGGCCATTGCCGTGATCGGATCGTTGGCCATTGCCACCTTTGGCACCCAGCTGGAAGCCCGAACCGAATCCCTGGCGCTTTCCCCGGCCGCCCGTTCCTCTTTGCAGCGGGAAGCCGGCAAACTGGGTGCGGCGTCGGTTTCCGCCGACATCCCCGCCGCCGCCCGCCCGGCGGTGCGGCAAGCCATCCGGCTGGCTTTCACCGATACCTTTCGGCTGGTCATGCGCATTTGCACCGGACTGGCCTGGCTGAGCGCCCTGATGGCCGGCTGGCTGGTGGAAGCCCGGTTCACGGCGCTCGAATGAGGCAACCGGGAGTAGCGACTGCGCTGGTTGGCCGGGCGGATTACCAAGAAGCGGTTAGCATGATCCTTTGGCCCACAAACCCGCCTTTTTGAGCGGGGACGCCCAGTCGGGGACGCCCAGTCGGGGACGCCTGGTCGGGGCGGCCCCGTGCGTCGCGGTTTCGGGCCGTAGCCTCCGCCGCCGAAAAAATTGGCCTGATCCATTTTTTTGCGCAATTCATTTTCTCGCTGCCAACGACGGTTTTTCGGCCTTCTACTTGCCGAAGTTGACTTGTACGGGCTTAGTCAAAGGTGACTCGCCGCCGTCCTCGTAGATGGCTTTGATGGCGTACGCGTAATTTCCCTTCCGAATTCTGGTGTCCACGAAAGAAACTTCCTCCGAGGGGATGGACTGGTAGGTGAGCAAACCGCCGTCGTTGAAAGCCCGGTAGATTACCAAACGACATTCCTTCACCGGGTAACGCCACGACAACACAATGGCCTTGCCATCGGGCGATTCAACCGCCGAAAACGCTTCTATTTTTTTGCGCACGCCCGAATCGTACACCCGCACGTGGAGGGGAAACGACTGCTCGGAAACCAATCCGGCATCGTCGACGGCCACCAGGCTGTATTCGTACCAGGTTTGCTTTTTTACCGTTTTGTCGACGAAGGCGTTCTGGGTTTTGTTCAGTTTGCCGTACTCCACCCAGTCACCCTCTTTTTCGCGCCGGTACAGGATTTGGGAAGCCAGATCGGTGCTGCTGCTGGGAGCCCAGTTCATGGTTACGGTCGTGTCGGTTACCCGGAAATCGGTGAACACCGCGGGCACGGGGGGTACTTTGTCGGGTTTCTTCAGTTCCAGCACCTCCGAGTAGGGACTGGGATTCCGGTTTTTGTCGAAAGCCACGATGCGGTAGTAAATCTTTTCCGTCAGGGTGCGCAGCGAAATGCTGTCGGTAAAAGTACTGTCAACGAGAAAATCCTGGGTAACGGGGGTGAACTGGTGGTCGGCGGCGTTGGCATAGTAGACCAGGTAACCGTACAGATCGGGTTCCTTGCCCAACGTCCAGCGCAGCCGGACGATGCCGGTGGTGTCGATGAGGCCGCTCAGACCAGTCGGCTGCCGGGGTGGGATCGTGTCTTTCATCACCACGTAGGCGGGAATGGACAGCCCCGCGTTACCCGCCGTGTCGACGGCGCCGACCACGTAGTAGTTCGTACCCGAGGCCACGGCGCCCGTGTCAATGAATTCCAGGACGTTTTTGGCCAGCGGTTTCAGGTTAAGGGGCAAAAACGGCCCGCTCACGTTTTGGCTTCTTCCCACCAGATAGCCCGCAAAATCCGCTTCCGGAAGCGTTTTCTGCCAACGGATGCGCACGTCGTTGCTTTTGGTATTTTCGGCCAAAACGTTCACCGGCGGCGAAGGAGGCGTTTGGTCCCGTCCCGTGACGGGGAGGTTCTTCGTGGGTTTTCCCAGTCCGCCGAAGGGAGTCAGGCCGTAGATGCGGTACACGTACGGCTGGTAGTTCCGGGGCAGTGAGTCAATCAGCACGATGGGCGGGTTGGAATCAAGCTGGTCCGGGCTGACGGGTTGCACGAACGGATGCGCGTTGAGGCGCCGGAAGGTTTTGCCGTTGTCCTCCGACCGCTCGTAGTAATAAGCCGTGAAAAACATTCCGGCCAGCCGGCGATCCCAGGAGAATTTCACGGCGCGGTCCATCGGTTCTACCGTAACGGCCGGCAGGCCGGGTTCGCGGACGGATTCGGCGGTATTGATCAGTACGGCGGCGGTATCGGAGCGGTATCGCTGCGGGTCGGTGAGGGCGTGGACGGTATACACGTAGGTTTTACCCTTTTCGAACGAACGGTCCACCCAGCGCAGGCCCATTCCGGTGGCGATAAAGGCGGACTGGTCGGCGAGGAAGAGGGCAAAGGCGTGGCGGTTGTCCAGGTCGGTTTTCGCATTCATGGCCTCCCCGATCGTCGCGCCTTTTGTGGGATCCGGCAGGGTTACCGACTTGCCATGCAACACCTGGGCGGCGGCGGCGGCCAGCGTATCTTCGCGTTGGGCCCGGGTTTTCCATTCTTCCAGCGGCCAGGGCTTGACGGGGCTTTTGGTAAGGGTGGTGCCCACCGGATTTTTGGGCGGCTGCTTGCCCTCGACCACATACCGGCGGATGAGGTAACCGCCCTGGTTGGCCGCTTTCCAGAAAATCGGTTCGCGCGGTGCCCAACGCAACACCACGGAGTCGCCGTAGCTTTGTCCGATGAGGTAGAGGGCGCGGGGTTTCGCTAACGGAAAGGAGTCAGCCCGGGCAACTGGCTTCTGGGCAAAGGCCACGCCCGCACTGAGCAACAGCAGCGAACAACCAAGGATTTTTTTCACGGGAAGAAGCGATTATGGCCAGTCTCGCGGACCAACCGTTGAATGAATGTCACCGAATCCAGAACGTACTGGTTCCATTCACCGGGGCCAGTTTCGGGTTGAGCTGGTAGTTGTACCGCACGTCATTCCC
>JACMKY010000584.1 GCA_014379925.1 Cytophagales bacterium
ACCAACGCCAACTAACCACCTTACCTTCTTCAAAAACTTTTTTTTGCTTCTTCTAAATGCGGACGCCATCAAAAAAGCGTTTAATATTGTGCAAAAATGCAACCACGCGCGTGCTAAACTATCTAAACGAAACACCAGTATGAGAAACTCACTGATCGTTTGTGCATTGCTTGCCTTCCTGGGAGCTTGCACCGATGTAAAGGAATCACAGGAATACCGGAACCTGGCTCAGGTAAACGATTCCCTGGCAACCCAGGTAAGCAGCAAGGACCAGCAAATCGAGGAATTCGTTGGTTCGGTGAACGAGATCGAAAACAACCTGGCGGCCATCGACAAAAACCAGTTGGCCATCGGCGACTTGAAGCAAGAGGGAGAACTGAAGCAGAAGGACAAGATCAACGAAATGATCAAGGGCATTGATGCCTACGTGGTGGAAAACCGCCAGAAGCTCGAGCGGTTGGAAAGCCAACTGAAAACTTCCCGCAACAAAAGCGCTGGCCTGACCAAATTGGTGGAACAGCTCCGGCAAACCATCCAGGAAAAAGAGCAGCAGGTCAACGAGTTGCTGGCAACGATCTCCGTGCTGGAAGGTGAACGCGATACCCTGCGCAACACGGTCACCCGCAAGGACGCCGAGTTGGCCCAGAAAGATACCGAATTGGTAAGCCGCCAGCAGGCCCTCGACGACAAGGAAACCAACCTCACCACGGCGTATTACAAGGTCGGTTCGCGCCGGGAGCTGCTCGAAGCGGGCGTCATCCAGAAGTCCGGCGGGGTGCTGGGGGCGGGCAGAACCTACAAGCTGTCGGCCAAGATGAGCACCGATGGCTTCACCACCGTGAACACCAAGAACGTGGCGGAAATCGAGATGGGTGACACCGACAAGAAAAACGTCCTGAGCACCCACCCTTCCGATTCGTACTACTTCGTCAAAAACGAAAACCAGGTGTTGCTCAAGATCGTGGACTACCAGAAATTCTGGAGCGTGTCGAAATACCTGGTGGTGGAAATCGACAAGAAATAGTTTTGGCAGGTTGGCAGGCTGCCTTCGTAGGTTGCGGGGTAACTTGGTTCCAACTGACCACGGCGCCAAGGGATCGAATTTAATTTCGTTCAGCGAGCAAGGGAGACGGCGGCCGTCGCCCTTGCTCGCCCGTCAGGACGTCACAATTTCTTCCACCGTGTTCCAGACCAGGTTGTTTTCGTAGCCTTTGCCAAGGGCGTAGCGAACCAGCTTCTGCTTCCTCGCCCCGGCTTCCTCACCCCGGAGGGAGTCATTCTTTTTCTCGAGCAGATGTTGCAGAGTATGCCGGTAAGCGGTCTCGTCGATTTCTAACAGTCCCTGCCGGATGCAACCTTCCGAGAGGCCCCGTGCCCGGAGCTCGTGCCGGATCTTGAGCCGTCCCCAGTGCTTGATCCGAAATTTGCCACCCGCGAAGACCTTGGCGAAGCGTCCTTCATTGAGGAAATCTTCGTCGACCAACCGGCTGACGACCACTTCGGCGTCTTCGCCCCGGATGTTCCACTCGCGGAGCCGCTCCCGCACTTCGTCCGGGGTGCGTTCCTGGTAGGTGCAGTACGAACTGGCTCGTAGGTAGGCTTCTTTCACGTCATACAGTTTTGCTTCGGCGTTCGGCCGAATGCCCGTTTTTTTCAACGAGGACATGGCGGTAAATTAGGTTATGGTCAGGGTTGGGACTGGCAATGGAAAATCAGCGAATATTTTTCCGTAACGGCTCCGATCAACGAGGGTGCCGGCCAGGGTAAAGGGTTCTACGGAAAACAGTCCGCCGGATGTTCGGGCGTCCCGGCTTCGGGCGTCCCGGCTTCGGGCGTCCCGGCTTCGGATATTCCCGCAAATATACCCATCTTATGCGTTACTACCCGAAGCCGGGACGCCCGAAGCGGTGATTGACTAGATTCGTTTTGAAAAAGAAATCCGCCCTGGTCCTTCTTTTCACCGCCAATGCCGTCTCCGGTTTTGCCCAGGGCATTACCATGATGGCCATTCCCTGGCACTTCGCCCAGCACCAGCGGGGCCCGGCCTTCAACCTGCTGTACGGGTGCACCACGTTCCTGACGGTTTTCTGGGGGCTGTACGCGGGTACGCTGGTCGATCGTTTTCCCCGCCGGCGGGTCTTTCTCGCCACCAGTCTCACGCAGGGCGTGGTGGTACTGGGGGTGGCGGCGTACGGCTGGCTGGCTGGCCTGAGCGTGCCGGCCATCGCACTGGTGTTTGTGGTTACCTTTTTCGGCTACCAGATTCACTATCCCAACCTGTACGCCTTCGCCCAGGAGATTTCCGAACCCCACGCCTATCCGCGCATCACTTCCCAGATTGAAATCGTGGGCCAATCGACCTCCCTGCTTTCCGGCGGGGCGGCGGCGGTGCTGCTCGAAGGCGTCCACTGGCAAACCAGCCTGTCGGTGATGGGTCGCGTCCTGCCGGTCAACCTGCACGTTCCCCGCTGGGAGCTGCACCACCTCTTCGCCTTCGACGGATTGACGTACGTGGTGGCCTTCGGGCTGATTGCGTTCATCCGGTACGTGCCGCACCGCCGGGTGCGGACGGAAACGGGTTCGCTCCTCAAACGACTACGTTCCGGCTTCAACTACCTCCGCGCGCACCCGCTCATCCTGTTTTTCGGCTTGCTTTCCTTCAACGTGTTCGTGGCGGCTTCCATCCAATTGCAGGCGCTCCTGCCAATGTACGTCACCAACCACCTGCGCCAGGGAGGGCACGCCGTCGGACTGGCCGAACTGACGGGTTCGTTCGGGGCCATGTCGGCCGGCATCCTGACGCGGCGCCTGCTTGCCCACCGTCCGGTGCCGGGGGCCCTCATCGCGTTGATGGTGCTATCGGGCGCCAACTTTTTTCTGGCCGGGCTCACGCGTTTGCCCTGGGTATTTTACGTATTTAGTATGCTCAACGGATTTTTCAATTCGGGCACCCGCATCCTGCGCGTCACTTACCTGTTTGACCACGTACCCAACGAACTCGCCGGACGGGTGAACAGCATCCTGGGTATGCTCAATGTCCTCATCCGGATGACGTTTATCTTCCTGTTCAGCCAGGCTTTCTTCGGCCGGGGTTCCAACATCACCCACGCCTACCTGATCATGGGGGGGTTCGTGTTGCTCTCCGGTGGGGTGCTGACGATGAGCTACCGGAAGTTGGTAACGGAGTGAGCAGTCAGCCGGCTGCGCTCAACAAACAGCGGTCAGTTGGAATGCACCACGAACCTACGGAGTAGCCGCCCGGCAGCGACTAGGCGTCCGCG
>JACMKY010000585.1 GCA_014379925.1 Cytophagales bacterium
ATTCTAAACGCGCCCCTTTCGACGTAACAGAACTCACCGGCAACCTGTCCCCGGTGCAGTACCGTACTGTCTTTGGGTATCAAACGCACTTGAAATTGGGACAGCACCAACGACAGGTCTTCTTCCGTCATACTGGTATATCGCTCAATAAAACGGCGCAGTGAATCTGGCCCGTCTGGTTTCATCATCGCGGCGTTAAATGGAATTGGGTTTGTTGGACGGGAGAAAGATGCAGCAATCAGGGAAATTATGGATACTTTTAATGAAGTTACTTTGGTTCAAAGCAGGGGCAGAACCTGGAATAAAAAAGTATAATGGACCAACAACTCCCGTAGCCGTAGCCTTTAGCTTGTATTTGCAGCGGAGCGGGGTGTTACTGGCTTATATTACTCAACTTCGGTTCTCACACCTCCCAAACAAACCAACGAATAGATGAAAGCATCTTTTAATGTTCTCAAGACGGAATCAGCAGCTATCTCAATGTACTTTGTATCTTTTTCTTCTATTAAGAAGAAACCTATTCTGTTGTATCCATCCTTCCATAGAGAATAATAAATCAATTCCTCATTGAGAACTGTAGCATCGGTGTTGAAATAGATTTCGTCGATTTTGCTTCGGTCATGGATATACGATATAGATAAGTGAGCTTGAATGGAGGTCTCAACGAATAAAGACCTCAAAACCGCGGCTATTGAGGGCAACTCTTGATCAAAGTGAATTCTCGTAATTCTTGCTGGTCCCATTGGTTATCGATTCCCAATAGCGGACGAATGTTTCAAGTCGCCGTGGCTTCCTGATCGGATTTGCAGTGGAGCGGACCAGTGATTTGTACCAATCGGTATTGTTCGTTCGTCTTTTTCTTTTATCTTCTTTTATTCTCTACGCTTAGAACTTATTGAATCACACTCACCACTGAGCACACTGATTAAAGTTGTACCAGTTTATTTTCTTGAGCGTAAACTCCCCTTGCTGGAGGGTGAGCGAATCCAATGGATTATTTTCGTTGTAAAGAGTGCCGTAAAAAGAACCTTTAATGCCATTAAACCACGATCCTGGTAGGGAAGTGAACTCACTGACTTCTACCGTAAACGCACCCTTGTTTGTGTTGTTAATATAGCGGCTGTTGGTTCCATCCGGTTTATTGACGACAAACAGGGCATAGGCAGAAAAATGCTCTTTGTAGGAACCAGTAAGGGTATACGTACCCGTTTTCTTGACATCGAAAATTTGAAACTCGAAAGCGTTCTCGCTCCCATAAATACCTACAGCCCGCGGATCTTTGTAAGCCCAAATGGTGTAGTAGGGTTTTTCCTCACCCTTTTCCGTCACTGAAGACCAAGCCCCTTTAAAGGTACGCATGCACTGGTCTTGCTCTACCGTGGAGGGTTGCCAAGCCTGCCCGTTCAGTTGCATACTAAAAGAGTTAAGCGGCTGAGGCTTTTGCTCCTTGGCTATTTCTTTTTTCTGGCAGCTTAGCAGCAGAATCAGGAGACCAAAGACAGGCCTGTATAGAATATTGCGGCGGTTTGTCATACGAGGAGTTGATTTGTTTCTAGGTGAAGTAAATCGATCCGGCGGTTTTTCCGGATCACTTCGCCGCTGGGGCTGGCGAGGCTTCCGGCTGGCGGGTGGATTGCCAGGCAACCATCTGCCAGCGTCCGTTGCGGTTGACGTACACGTCCGTGAAGCGAAGGCGGAGATTCTGGTCCTGTCCCCCCGAAAAGACGTTGACCCTTGCCAGGCCCGTCACCACGGCCGTTCCGCCGTAGTCCCGCACCTGCACGTCCTCGGTCTGGAAGGATTTGTAATTGGTACTGCCCGTGACGATGCTGGCGATCAGCGCTTCCTTGCCGTCCACCTTGGCGTTGCTGTGGGTGTAGATGAGGTCGTCGGCCAGAATCTGACGCATCGTTGCCGAATCTTTTTTCACCATGGCTTCGAAGCGGCGTTCTTCCAGCGTGCGGATCATTTGTTCGGGCTTGCCACCCCGGGCCGGACTAGTGGACGGAGATTGGCCCGGGGCAGCCTGGGCGAGCAAGAGGGCCAAGCCCAGGGGAAGGAGGATTTTCACGGGAATTGTCGTTTAGGTTGGTGCGGATTCGGATGATTTTACGGTTCACGGTCACGGGGCTACTGCGGCCACCACCGAAATCTCCACGTTCGCTCCGCCGGGCAGGGCGGCCACCTGCACCGTTTCGCGGGCGGGCGGTTCACTGGCGAAGTACTGGCCGTAGAGGTCGTTCACTTTGGCGAAGTTGCCCAAATCTTTGAGGTAAATCGTCGTTTTCACCACGTGGCGGAAATCCAGGCCCGCGGCCTGGAGGATGGCCCGGAGGTTTTCCATCACCTGCGTGGCCTCCGCCTCGAAGCTTTCGTTCACCAACCGGCGCGTTTGCGGATCGGCACCCACTTGCCCGGCCACGAACAAGAAACCGTTGGCCACCACGCCCTGGCTGTAGGGGCCGACGGGTTGCGGGGCCCGGTCAGTGCGGATGATTCGTTTCCCGGCGGTTGTTTTACCGGCCGACTGGGCGATTGCGTTTCCCCCCCGACCGAAGCCCACCAGGACGATCAGGCAGCAAAAGCCGGTTTTCAGGTTTCCCACGCGATGAACGGTTGTTTGCTGGGTTGGAAAGCGGTTTGAGGTCTGCTCCGCAAGGTAGCAAAATTTGGGTTTCACCGGTTCCCTGACCGCGGAAAGTCAGCCGCTGACTACTCAATAGTTCCGGTAGTAGCGCCGGATCTGGTCCGTTACCTGGCCGTAGATGGGCTTGCAAAACTCCACGAACAGGTCCTGGGGCGGCGGGGGTGGCACTTCCCGGAAGGCGCAAATCTTTTTCTGCCCGTCGGTCAGCGCCCGCTCGTCGCCGTTGAAGTGGCCCCACTCGCTGATCCACGAAAATTCGCCCGGCATTTTGTTCTGGAAAACCACGCGGTTGGTGTTCGGGTCGTAGATCTGCATGTCCAGCAGTCCCTTCGAAAGCACCGTTTTTTTGGTGATGGTCAACTTGGCCGATACTTTGTCGTACACCTTTTGTTTGGTATCCCCGATTTTCACTTCCCCCACCACCACGCTGTCCTTGCTGGTGACCGTTTCGGTATTGGCCGCCACCAGGGTTTGTCCCACCACAAAATCGTCGAATTGCAGGCGGATAATGTGGTCGGGGCGTTGCAGCTTCTCCGCCGTGGCTTCCTGCGGGGTGTAGAAACGGACGAACTGGTTGAGCTGCCGGTTGGTGAGCAGAAACTCGTTGATCTTGTTCTGGAAAAACTCGTTGCTGAAGGTAAACGTGCGCGAACCCACCGCCACCTGCTCCACCACCACCTTGAGGGTGGCGTAGAAGCGGGCCTCTTCCAGTTTGGCGCGCACGTCGCGGTAGTCGGGCAGGAGTTGCTCGACGGTGGCGAAGTGGCCATACGCCTCGCGGGCAAGCTGCCGGTTGTTCTTTCCCCGCTCCAGGGTGGCCATTCCTGCCTCGTACCGCTCGGCCGCCGCCTGCGCCCTGGCGTCGCCCGCTTCGTTGAGGTATTCGTTCGGGTTGCCTACCACCTGCAAACCACCGGGGCAACGCCGGATGTCGTTGTAAAGGGCGTTCAGCTGGTCGTAGTGCTGGGCAATTCCTTCCCAACGGAACCGGACGTTGGAACCTTGCAACTGGCGCACGTTGTCCAGGTGCCATTGCAGGGCCAGGGCGTACCCTTCGCGGAGGGTCTGGCGGGCTTTCTGGTTGCTCGGGTTGCTGCGGAGCCGGTTGACGGCTTTCCGCACGGCTTCGTCGTAGTTTCCCCGCTCCAGGGCGCGCTTGCCCGAACTGCAGGCGGCCAGGCCGGCAATCAGGAATACCAAACCCGCAAAATACAAGAGTCGAATCGGTTGCATAAGAAATGGTTTGCTTGTCTTCCCAAATAAAATCAAAATTCAGTCCATTTTTGCAAACCTCGCCCGGGATGCTATCTTGCCCGTTGTAAGATCGCCCACTGCTTTTCCCCCGCCCCGATGAAAAACCTCCTGTCTGCTGCTTTCCTGGGTTTATGTTGGTTGGGCGGGCTGCCCGCGCCCGCGCAAACGGAGGGACCGGATTCCGGTTTCGCGCCAGAAAACTACCGGAAGTCCGAACACCTCATCCCGATGCGCGACGGCACGAAGCTGTTCACCGCCGTGTACGTGCCCAAGGATGCTTCCCCCACCCGCCGCTACCCCGTGCTCATGCAACGGACTTGCTACGGCGTGGGTCCCTACGGTCCCGACCAGTACCCGGTCCTGCTCGGCCCTTCCCGTTTCCTGATGCGGGACAAGTACATCTTCGTTTACCAGGACGTGCGGGGAAGGTACCGGTCGGAAGGAAGCTGGACCAACATGACCCCGCACCTGGCCAATAAAAAGGGAAAGCAGGCAGTGGACGAGAGTTCGGATACCTACGACACCATCGACTGGCTGCTCAAGAACGTTTCCCACCACAACGGCCGGGTGGGCCAGTGGGGCATTTCCTACCCGGGTTTCTACGCGGTGGCCGGGGCCGTGGACGCGCACCCGGCCCTGAAGGCGTCTTCGCCGCAAGCCCCGGTCTCCGATTTCTTCTTCGACGACTTCCACCACCAAGGGGCTTTCGTGGAAGGGTACTTCCTCACGTATCCCGTCTTTGGCCTCCAACACGAGCAGCCGACGACCGAACCCTGGTTTCAGAAAAGCATGGTCAACCCCGGCACGTCCGACGGCGTGCAGTTCTACCTCGACCTGGGACCGCTGAAAAATGCCGACAAGTATTACAAAGACAATTTTTTCTGGCAAGAAACCGTCGCGCATCCCAACTACGACGCCTTCTGGCAGCGGCGCAACATCCTTCCCCACCTCCGCAACGTGAAGCACGCGGTGATGACCGTGGGCGGCTGGTTCGACGCCGAAGACCTGTACGGCCCGCTGAACGTGTACAAAACGCTGGAAAAAAACAACCCCGGCACCTACAACACGCTGGTCATGGGGCCGTTCGGACACGGCCGCTGGGCCCGCGAAACGGGACCTACCCTGCACTCCAACGTCTACTTCGGCGACAGCCTGGCCACGTTTTACCAGCGCGAGATCGAAGCGCGCTTTTTCAATCACTTCCTCAAGGGCGCCGGCAACGGGCAGACCAACCTGCCGGAAGCCTACCTCTTCGACACGGGCCGGAAGGAGTGGAAAACCTTTGCCGAATGGCCGGTTAAGGCCTCCGCCAAGCGCAGCCTGTACCTGGGGTCCGGGGGCGGGTTGTCGTTCGAGGCCCCGGCGGACAACGCTGCCGGCGCGGCCTTCTCCGAATACGTCAGCGATCCGGCCAAGCCCGTGCCCTACACCGAAGACCTGCCCAGTACGCTGGGCTTCACGCCGTTCAACTACATGTCCGAGGACCAGCGCTTTGCCGGACGCCGTCCCGACGTGCTGGTGTTCCAGACCGACGCGCTGGCCGAGGACCTCACGCTGGGCGGCGAAATCACGGCGCAACTCAAAGTGAGTACCACCGGCACCGACGCCGACTGGGTGGTAAAACTCATCGACGGGTACCCGCCCGACGAACCCAATCACCCCTACATGCCCAACCCGGGGGTGGTGCTTGGCGGCTACCAGCAGATGGTGCGCAGCGAGGTGATCCGGGGCCGGTTCCGCAACAGCTTCGAAAAGCCGGAGCCGTTCGTGCCCGGCCAGGTGACCGACGTCGCCTTCCGCCTGCAGGACGTGCTGCATACTTTCAAGAAAGGCCACCGCGTGATGGTGCAGGTACAAAGCACCTGGTTCCCGCTCATCGACCGCAACCCGCAAAAATACGTGGACAACATTTTCAGGGCCGAGGCATCGGACTTCATCCGGGCCACGCACCGCGTGTACCACGGCGGTGCCCAGCCGAGCCTGCTTCGGGTAGAAGTGCTGACGGATCAGGCGGTTAGCCGTTAGCTTTTAGCCGCTCAGTGTCAAGTGCAGCGCGCCAAACCAGCCATCAATGAGCGCAACCACCGGGAAGTCGTTGACCCGGATCTGCTGACGACTGGTGCATCGTCCGCCGCAAAGACGGGTTGAACCATTGGTTCATTTTATGAAATCCGCATTGCATTTCTACCAACCCCGTCTGACGAGCCGTTCCTTCTTGGTGTCGTATAATCCGACGGACCAGCCGCTGCCGGGGATTTTCCGTCCCGCCGGTGCATTTCCGAGCGCCCGTTCTGAACACCCGGGGGGGTGCGCTGGTTATGTTATTCATGAATAATTACCTTTGCGCTTCCGTTTCATCCGCTTGCTCTCACCCGTAACCCCGTTGAACCCGCATGAAAATCAACCTTGATCCTTCCGTTTTATTCGAAAACCGTCACAACGGCTCCAACGAGACGCAAGTACGCGAAATGCTTCAAATCGTCGGAGCCGATTCTTTGGAAACGCTCATTGACCAGACCATACCTCCCGCCATTCGCCTCCGGAAAGCGTCGAACGGGACGGCCTCCCGGCTGCCCGCTCCCAAAAGCGAATACCAGTTTCTGGCGGATTTCAAGGCGTTGGCGCAGAAAAACCGCGTGTTCAAGTCCTACCTTGGCACGGGGTATTCCGACTGCATCGTGCCGGGCGTCATTGGCCGCAACATCCTGGAAAATCCCGCCTGGTACACGGCCTACACGCCCTATCAGGCCGAAATCGCCCAGGGTCGTCTCGAAGCGCTGCTGAATTTCCAGACGGTGGTCATCGATCTGACCGGAATGGAAATCGCCAATGCCTCGCTGCTCGACGAAAGCACGGCTGCCGCCGAAGCGATGACCTTGCTGTACAGTCTGCGGAAAGAAAACAAGAAATCAGCCCTTGCCTTCTTCGTCTCCGAGCGCTGCCACCCGCAGACCATTGACGTGCTGAAAACCCGCGCCACGCCCCTGGGCATCCAAATTCTGGTGGGCGATCACCAACGGGTAGACCTCACCCAGGAAGACATTTTTGGCTTGTTGCTGCAATACCCGGCCACCGACGGGGCCGTGTACGATTACACCTCCCTGATTTCGGTAGCCCACGAACTGAACATCTACGTGGCCGTAGCCGCCGACCTGCTCAGCCTGACGATGCTCACGCCTCCCGGCGAAATGGGTGCCGACGTGGTGGTGGGCAGTTCGCAGCGGTTCGGCGTACCGATGGGCTACGGCGGGCCGCACGCGGCTTTCTTTGCCACCCGGGACGCCTTCAAGCGGCAGTTGCCGGGCCGGATCATCGGGGTTTCGGTGGATGCCCAGGGCGGGCGCGCCCTGCGGATGGCGCTGCAAACCCGCGAACAGCACATCCGCCGGGAAAAAGCCACGTCCAACATCTGTACTGCCCAGGTGCTGCTGGCCGTGATGGCTTCCAGCTACGCGGTTTACCACGGGCCGGACGGATTGCGCGCCATCGGCGAACGCACCCAC
>JACMKY010000586.1 GCA_014379925.1 Cytophagales bacterium
ACGATGTCACCCTGCTGCAACGCCAGTGCATTCGCCGTCTTCTTCGAAATAGCCAGGTAGTTGTCCCAACTCACCCGGGAAATCGGATCGGGAAACTCCTGCAACCAGGGATTGTTCGCCAGGTGGCCGGTGCCAACCCCCGATTTTTCGTAAAGACTCAACTCGATGCCCTTGGCACCCGCCGCGTTGCTGGCCACGCGGGCCGCCGCCCCGGCCACGTCCGCGTTGAAGGGCTGGGCCACCCCCCGGGCGTTGGCCGGGGTAATGGTTGCGTCGGCCGAAGAAGCCTCCGTGCCGCCGGCCGGCGTAGCGATCGAAACCGGAGAGTCCGTTCCGAAGGTTTCCTCACCGGAAGGATTTTTCCCGGCGGAACCTACCGCCGGTTTTTCTACCCGGGACGCCGCCGTACTTGGTTCGAATACCCCGTCGTGAACAACCCTAATCCAGAAATTATCGAAATCCGTGGCTTCACTCTGCCGGGAATACAACGTAGTACGCCAGCGGTTCTGCAGATAAGCGTAGTAATCCGGCTGGGGGGAACCCGCCCACCTCAGTAGGCTCTCCTGGGCCTGACGGGTCTGGAAAAGGGGTGAAATGGTCGGCTGCACCACGCTGAAGAAATCGCGCACCGGCTCGGCATCGTTCCAGGACTCCAGGTAGTGGTGATCGGGGCACGCGAACTTGGTCAGCGAGGTCGTCTCGTCCACCCGATCCGCCAGGGAGACCGACAGGGCCACCTTGGGCAGGGCCTTGGCCAGCCGGTTGCCGGCCGGATGGTCGTACACTGGGTTGGCGTTGTAGAAGATCACCGCTCCCACCTGACCGCCTTCCACGTCGGCCACAAAAGTTGCCATGTCGGCGTCGTTGCCCTGCTTGTAATATACTTCCCGGTTAAGGTCGATGGTCCGGCCGTAACTGCCCAACAGGTTGTTGAGGGCGTTGACCAGAACCTGCACGGAAGGATCGTTGGAACCGGCCACCACGAGCGCGTTCCCCCCCCTCGATTGGTACAAATCCTGCGCGGCCTGGCTGATTAATTTAATGTCCACCGCGGGCACGTTCACGGGACTGGCACCCGCCAGTTTTGCCACCTGGTTGTAAAGCGCCGCCACCACCAATCCTTCCTGCGAGGGCTTGATGGCCGCCCGGTAGTCGGCGTTGCTGCCCGTCAGGGAAAGGGTCGTTTCGAACTGGTAGTGACGCGACATGTCCTTCTTGTCCGTTCCGAGCTTGCGGGTCTGCACGTACTGGCGGGAGAACACTTCCCCGGAAAGCCAGGTGGACAGGAAATCGCAACCTATTCCGACGATGGTCTTGGCTTTGCTGAAATCGTAGCTGGGGATCACCGCCTTACCGAAACTGGCCTGGTTGGCCTGAACCATCCCGGACGAGGAGTTTGCGTCGTAGGTGATGTGCCGGGCGGTGGGGTATTTGGCAATGAAATCCGCAATGACGGCCTTGGTACTGGGACTGAGCAGGGTAGACGAAACGATGCGGATGGCTCCCCCGCGCCCGGCGATTTGCGCCAATTGAGAGGACACCTTGCCGTCGATGGATGCCCAACTGGTGAACCGGCCGTTTTCAGTGGGCCCTTTCAGCCGGGCGGTGTCGTAGAGGCTCAGCACCGAAGCCTGTGCTTTGACCCCCGTGCCGCCTTTCGATACGCTCGAGGAAGGGTTGCCCTCCACCTTGACCGGACGCCCTTCGCGGGTTTTCACCAGTATGCTGCAGTATTCTCCCCCGTCCATGAAGGTAGATGAGTACCAGTTGGCTACGGTAGGGGCGATGTCTTCGGGCTTGTTGAGGTAAGGAATGGCCTTGATAACCGGGGCCTCGTTGCACGCCGCCAGCGAAGCAGCGGCCACCCCGAAGCCGAGCAATTTTAGGAAGTCCCGGCGGCCGGTGCTACCCCCTTCCACGGGACCGGAAGGATACGCCTCCCGGACGGGCATGTACGCCGGAAATTCCTGATGAGCCAGTTTTACAAAAGACGGATCATTTGACAACTCCTCGAGTCCCTTCCAATATCTTTTGTGATTTTCTTCCATATGGGTTACGGCAAAGGCGTTTTGTTTCCGGGAACTGATTGCTTAGTAGTGGCATTTGGAACACTCAAGGCCACCGATGTTCTGTACTTTCAAGGGCTCCTTGCTGTAGTCGTTGTGCCCGGCAACCAGCTTGTCGTAGTATTCGTTGCCCGCGGCGTTGACGTTCGTTTGACGGTGGCAGTCGATGCACCAGCCCATGGTGAGTGAAGAACGCTGTTGCACCACTTCCATATTCTGGATCTCCCCGTGGCACTGCTGGCACTGAACCCCGCCCACGTTCACGTGCTGAGCGTGGTTGAAGTAGGCGAAGTCGGGCAGGTTGTGCACCCGCACCCACTCAATGGGCCGGTTTTGCTCGATGGCCGCGTAAATTTTCTGAATTTCGGGAGATTCCTTTTTAATGACGCCGTGGCAGTTCATGCAAATGTTGGCCGAAGGAATGTTGGCCGATTTGGCCACGTTCACCCCCGTGTGGCAATACCGGCACTGAATCTGGTATTGGCCCGCGTGCAGTTTGTGGGAGTAAGCGATGGGCTGCTTCGGCGCGTAGCCCTGCGTAACGCCGATGTCATACATCCCGTCCACGGAAGCTTTTCCCGCCACCAGCAAAAACAGGACGGCCGCACCCGCTTTGAAAGGCGTGCTCTTGGTTACCTTGGCCAGGTCCACCTGGTCGGTCGGTTCCTTTTCCGCCGAACCCACACCCGCTACGGCGGTGTTGTTGGCCACCTTGGCCAGCATCGACACCACCAACACCAGCACCACCAACACCAGCACCAGCACCACCAGCAACGCAACCACTACGATGATGAACAGGTTGGAAGATATCCCGTCACCGCCTCCACCCGTGGCGACCGGTCCACCGGCGGGCACCTGACTGCCGGTTGCGGAGGCACCGCCGGCCGCAGCACCCGCTTCCGTAGACTTGACGTACGCCAGGATGCCCCGGATCTGGGCGTCGGAATAGGCGAAGTTGGGCATCACGGTCTTGTTGTACTTGTTGAACAGGTCCACCGCGTACTGGTCGCCGGACTGGACGACTTTGGTGGGGTTCTTGATCCAGTTCAGCAGCCAGGCTTCCGGTCGCCGTTCGTTGATGCCCTGCAACCCCGGCCCGATGATTACTTCATTGGTGACCGCGTGGCACTGGGCGCAGTTGTTGCTGTAAAGGCCCTTGCCCAATTCTATTTGTTCCGGATCAAGGGCACCGGGTTGCGCTCCGCCCGCGGCAACGGCGCCATCGGCCGCCGCGTCCACGGTGGTTGCCGTAGAATCCCCCTGGTTGGGCGCGTTGGCTTCCTGAGCCCGGGTAGAAATAGGAAAAAAACCAAGGCTTAAAAAGGCAAGGAGAACGGTGAAAATGCCCGATTTTCTAATCAAATGCATAAAGTCAGATATTTAACCACCCACACAAGAACCCAATTGCGATGCATTCCTGGGAACCGTGCAAATGTAGTACGCGATTCGGTTGCAACAAAAAAAAATCATTTCCAATTTATCCAATGCTTTTACAATTGACCGGAAAGAATAGATAAAAAGCTAACATTCAATATAATAAGCGAAAAACTACTGCTTTGGGACGTCAATTTAGAACAGTTTTAAATAGAAATAAATAGGATGAAATTAAGGATATCGGGCAAACAAAAAGAGGCAACCGCAGTTGGTCGCCTCTTTTTGTTTGGGTGCGAGGTCCCGAGCGGATTCGAACCGCTGTACGAGGTTTTGCAGACCTCTGCCTAGCCACTCGGCCACAGGACCCGGTTGGGTAATTGGTTTGCAATGATAGACACAAAAGTTGAACCCTCAAAGCCGAAACGCCCAAAAGCGGACTTCAACCGCGTCTGACCAGCCAAGCCAGCTAACGGAGGGAAGCATTCGGCTTGATCGAGCGGGGTGCTTGCTGGCGGGAAAGGCGGCGGAATTGCCGGGGCAATCAAGTTTTGCTTTCAATGCCTGGCCGGTTAAACGGCGGGTGCCATCCGATGCGCCGGAAAGACCAAGGTAGTAAGCCCCTGATAGGCATTGGTTCAGAAGCAAAAGATAGAAAAAGGGTTTTGAGTGAGGTTGATTTTGGCGAATGCATTTCTAAAAATAACTGCCCAACCCCCAATTCTACTTTGTTGAATTGAAGCAGGGTGCCGCCCATTGGAACACTTGTTTCACTGACCGGGAATCTTCTAAATGGGGTCATTCTGAGCGATAGCAAAGAACCTGGTTGGAATTTTAGCGCACTACCCTCAACAAGCGGAACGCCGCCCGGGTGCTTCGCTAAAGTTTATCCTGAACAGCGGGGGGGTAAAAATAACACAGTTAAAAAGTCGCTCCTAACCGCCCGTTTTTAATCCAACAAAGTAGAACTAAACGGCTGGATCGGTCCAGGTTGCCTTGGGAAACCGAGTAGCAAAGCGCCGAAAAGAGTATTTTGCGTGAAGCAGTGATTGATGCGAATTCAAGTTTGGTAAGACGGACTGACAACCCCGAAAGTAGGTTTGGCCACCCGGCCAAACCTACCCACGTTATACTCATTTCAAAATCAGTACGGGTGTTGATAAAAATAAACGTTCATCAAAAATGCCCCTTTGCGAAGGGGCATTTTTGATGAACGTTTCTGTTGACAAGCCGGAAGTTTACTTCTTGGCATTGTCGCGCTCTTCCATCTGGTTTCTCAGGGCGGAGAGGGCTTCCAGATCGCCCAACGTCGCTTTCTCGGCTTCCTTGGGTTTCTCGGGGGCCGGTTTGGCGGATTGGTTTTGATTCTTCCGCGCCTCCGTACTCCGGTCAACGACGGGATCA
Source organism: Cytophagales bacterium (assembly GCA_014379925.1). GTDB lineage: Bacteria > Bacteroidota > Bacteroidia > Cytophagales > ES-bin-26 > ES-bin-26. Next base: position 4,842 of record JACMKY010000586.1, read on the forward strand.
CTGTATACCTTGGTGTGGGAAAGCGAAATGCGCCGATCGTCCTTGGAAAATTCCAGCACCTTGAAATCCAGTGCTTCGCCGACTTCGGCCACCGAAGCGTCCTCTTTGGTGAGGTTTCTCAGCAGGGCAAACCCCTCGATGCCGTAGGGTAGTTCCACCACCGCTCCCTTTTCGTTCTTCTGGTTGATGGTGCCCCGGTGTACCGAGCCGATGGTAAAGATCGTCTCGAAGGTATCCCAGGGATTTTCTTCCAGTTGCTTGTGACCCAGCGCCAAGCGCCGGTTGTCGGCGTCCAGTTCCAGCACCACCACTTCCAGTTGTTCGCCCACCTTGGTGAACTCGGAAGGGTGTTTTACCTTTTTCGTCCAGGAGAGGTCGGAAACGTGCACCAGGCCGTCAATGCCTTCCTCGAGTTCAATGAACAAGCCGAAGTTGGTGAGGTTGCGAACAACGCCCTTGTGCCTCGAACCCACCGCGTACTTGACCAACAGGTCCTTCTTGGTCCAGGGGTCGGCCGACAGTTGCTTGATGCCCAACGACATTTTGCGGTCGTTGCGGTCAAGGGTGAGCACCACGGCGTCCAGTTCATTGTTCACCTTGAGAAAATCCTGCGGGTTGCGCAGGTGCTGCGACCAGGACATTTCGGAAACGTGGATCAAGCCTTCGACCCCCGGCAACACTTCCAGGAAAGCACCGTAGTCGGCCACGTTGACCACCCGGCCTTTTACCTTGGAGCCCACCTGAATATCCGTTGACAGCGACTCCCACGGGTGCGGGGTCAGCTGCTTCATACCCAAGGAAATCCTTTTTTTCTCCCCGTCGAAATCGAGCACGGCCACCTGTACTTTCTGATCGAGTTGCAGCACCTCGGAAGGGTGGCTGATGCGACCCCAGGAGATATCGGTGATGTGCAGCAAGCCGTCCACGCCACCCAGGTCGATGAAGACCCCGAAGTTGGTCATGTTCTTGATGACTCCCTCCAGCACCTGACCCTTTTCCAGGTTGGTGAGGATCTGAATCTTCTGAAGTTCCAGGTCCTTCTCGATCAGCACTTTGTGCGACACCACCACGTTGTCGTTGGTGTAGTTGATCTTCACCACCTTCACTTCCATCTTCTTACCCACGAACACGTCGAAGTCGCGGATGGGCTTCACGTCGATCTGGGAACCGGGCAGGAACGCCTCAACGCCGAAGATATCGACGATCAGGCCACCCTTGGTCCGGCGTTTCACCACTCCCTCAATGACCAGATCGTGGTCCAGCGCCTTCTGGATGTTGTCCCAGGCGGTGAGGATCTTGGCTTTCTTGCGGGAAAGAATGAGTTGTCCGCCCAGGTCTTCCTGGTTCTCGATGAACACGTCCACCACGTCGCCCACCTTGATATCGGGCAGGTCGCGGAACTCGGACATTGGCACCAACCCATCGGACTTGAAACCGATATTGAGGATCACTTCCCGGTCGCTGATGCCGACAATGGTCCCTTTCACTACTTCCTTCTCGTTGACTTCGGTCAAAGTACCTCCGTACAACTGCTCCATCTGGTCTTTTTCGGCTTGGGAATACCCGCTGCCAAAACCTTTGTTGTCGACTTTGTCCCAGTCGAAATCGGGCGTTGCTACACTCGGTTGAGTAGTACTCATAATAAGGTAAGACGGCTCTGGCAACTACGTCGGCCCCAGAGCAATCGGGCCAACATTTGGTGAGAAAAAAGGTACTGCTCACTCGGAGCGGGGTGCAAAGGTACTACTTTTATTTAAACCGGAAAAAAAGGCACGGGTTACTTTTCGGACCCGGGCGTTGCGTTTGGGGAGCCCGTACCGATGGAAAGCACTACTCCGCTACCCGCTGAAGAAACACCATCAGCGGTTCGGGGGAGGTAACCCGTAAGGAGTAGGGTACGTTGGTCGGAACGGTCGCGCAGTCACCGGCTTCCAGTGCGTAAGAGTGGCCGTCCATCGTCAGTTGACCCGCTCCTCGCAGCACCAGGAAATGCGCCACCAAATGGGCGTTCGTCCGGGAAGAGACGCTTTTTTTCACCCACAAGGCGTAGGAAACCGTCCCGCCCCGCCGGAATACTTCCCGGCGATACAGGTTGCCGTATTTCCTGGCCGGCGTCAGCGAGCAAACCCAGGCCGCCTCGAGAGGATCCGCCAGGGAGGCCATTTCCACAATTTTCCCGGCAATGGAGCGGACCTGCCGCACCACCCGTTCGTTTTCTTCCAGCTTCTGACGGGATATTTCGGCCAGGATGCGGCTTTTCAAATAAGGCGGCGGAGTTTGCCGGTGGGCAACGGCAAAATGTTCCAGGGTCCGGCTGACCGCTGCTACCTCGGCTTTGATTTCCGGGTACCGCCAACAGAGCCGGTCCAGCTCCTCCCGCTCGGCGGGCGAGGCGACACCCAGGCAGTAGCTTTCAATAATTCCGGATGAGAGGTAACCCTGGATGTCCAAAACGGGTGGTTGGTAAGAAACAGGAAACGGATTGCCGGGAAAATCATTCAACTTTATGCTAAATTGGCTTCCCGAATTTACCCGTTTAAACAAACTTACGAAAGAAAGCAAGGAATATAACTTCAAAAAGGCTGTGTTTAGTACGTTACCCAGTTCGGGTATGCTTCACCATAAACGCAACCGCGAAAGCCCGCCGAAGAAGTTGGAGTTTTGTCGGTTCGCTGACTTCATGGCCGAAATAAGGGGCCGGTTGCGGAAAAAATCCGGGAATCATTTCTAACTTGGCTACCGCGCCTGCTCGTTCATCCCCGAAAATCCGTGGATTTGCCCGGCTACCACGCAGCATGAAACACATCGTCATCGTTGGCAACGGAATTTCGGGCATCACCACCGCCCGGCACGTCCGTCGTTTGAGCGACCACCGCATTACGGTCATTTCGGCCGAGTCGGACCATTTTTTCTCCCGTACTGCCCTGATGTACATTTACATGGGCCACCTCACCTACCACCACACCAAGCCCTACGAAGACTGGTTCTGGGAGAAAAACCGGATCGAACTGAAACGCGCCTTCGTAACCGGGGTGGATGCGGCGGCCAAAAAGTTGGTCTTCGACGACGCTTCTACGCTGGACTACGATGCGCTGGTGCTGGCGGTGGGTTCCAAATCCAACCAGTTCGGGTGGCCGGGGCAGGACCTGAAGGGCGTGCAGGGGTTGGTCAGCTTGCAGGACGTGGAAAGGATGGAAACCTACACGCAGGGCATCGGGCGGGCGGTGGTCGTGGGCGGCGGGTTGATCGGGATTGAGATGACCGAAATGCTCCTTTCGCGCAAGATTCCGGTCACCTTGCTGGTGCGGGAAAAGAATTTCTGGGGAAGTGTGCTGCCGCCCCAGGAAGCGCGGATGATCAACCGCCACGCCCGGGCGCACCACGTGGACTTGCGGCTGGAGACGGAATTGAAGGAAATCTTACCCGATGCGGAAGGCCGGGTGCGGGGTGTCGTCACCACCGCGGGTGAGGAAATTCCGGGTCAGTTCGTGGGACTGGCCGTGGGCGTGAGCCCGAACGTGGATTTTCTGAAAACCTCCGCGGTGGAACTGGGCAAGGGAATTCTGGTCAACGAATATTTCGAAACCAACCTTCCCGATGTGTACGCCACTGGCGACTGCGTGGAATACCGCAATCCGCCGGTGGGCCGGAAAAAGATCGAGCAGATCTGGTACACCGGACGCATCCACGGCGAGACGCTGGCCCAGACCCTGTGCGGCAACCGAACGGCCTACCAGCCGGGCGTATTTTTCAACTCGGCCAAATTCTTCGACATCGAATACCAAACCTACGGCACGGTGAACAACCAACTGTCGGAAGGCGAGGAAACATTTTACTGGGAGCATCCGGACGGAAAAATCTGCCTCCGAATCAACTACGCCCGGGAGGGCCGCGCGGTGACGGGCGTCAATGTCTTCGGGATGCGGCTGCGGCATGCGGTGGTTGAGCGGTGGATCCGGGAGAAACAACCGCTGGAACACGCGCTGGAACGGCTGCCCGAAGCCAACTTCGATCCCGAGTTTTTCAAGCGGCACGAGCCGGCGATTTTGCAGCAGTATAACCAGGAACAGCCGACCCGGCCGTTGGCGTCGAAAGCCAGGAAAGGCTTGTTCAAACGGGTATTCGGTTAGAAAAGGGTTGTTCAGGAAAGGCCGGTTTCGAGGGGTACTTAGTTAGAAACGCTTCGTCAAAACAAACCCCGGGAAAGCGGGGAATCGTCTGCCCTTTTACACCTTTGCACGTCAACTAACTTTCTCCCCTGCGTATGCAATTGATTCAGAAAATCGGTTTGGCGCTGTTCCTGGCGGGCTTTGCCATTTTTATCACCACGCTCTCGCTGAGCCACTACCGGCTGACGGCTGACATCGTGCGGCAGAACGTCAAAAAGGAACACCTGCCCGTTCTGGACAGTGTGCTGGCCCCCATGAAGGAAAAGCTGTATACCTCCAACCTGGCCTTCGTTGGCGACTTCAAACAGTACTTCAACCGGCTCAACGACGGCTACCGGGAACGGCAGGAATGGAAAAAGGTGATCTACGACAATTACGCCTTCTCCGTTACCAAGGCAGCCAGCACGGGATTCTTCCCGGAAAACACCGGCCTGTTCTTCTGGCTGAGCATCGGCCTGGCCGTATTCGGGGCGTTGCTCTACCTGCTGCCCGACGCCAGGCTCCTTCCCGGCATCAAGAACAACCACCTCTACCAGCACCCGGCCACCTCGCGGGGCTGGATTGGCATCGCAGTGGGCACCTTCTTCATTCTCTTCTACATCGTTCTCTATAAATTTCCCGAATATATGACCAACTGGGTGCTGATGGTCGATCCGTTGAGCCGGGCGTTGAGCGGCAACCCGGCCAGTCAGTGGTTTTTGTACGGCACGCTCTACACCCTCAGCATCGGTGTGATGGGCATCCGCATGATCATCCTCTACCGGCACAGCACCTACCAGATCGTCCGTACGCTGTCGGTGATGTTCTTCCAGCTTTCCTTCGCCTACCTCATCGCCGAACTGCTGGTGCGACTCAACGCGCCCTACATGGACCTGAAAAACATGTGGCCGCTGGACTACACGTTCTTCTTCGAATACCGCATCGACAACCACTTGCAGGCCGGTACGCTGGGCATCTGGATGTTCGCCTGGGGCGTGGCCCTGTTTGCGATCGGCGTGCCGGTTCTCACTTACTTCTTCGGCAAGCGCTGGTACTGCTCGTGGGTGTGCGGCTGCGGCGGCCTGGCCGAAACGCTGGGCGATCCCTACCGCCACCTCTCCGACAAACGCCTGGTGGCCTGGAAGTTCGAACGCTACAGCGTGCACGGGGTATTGGCATTCGTGGTGGTGATGACGGTCGGGGTGCTGTATACGTACTTCACGAAGTCGGATACGCTGCTGGGAATCAACACCTACGGAATTCGGGAAAATTACGGTTTCCTGATCGGCTTCATTTTCTCGGGGGTGGTGGGCACGGGCTTCTACCCGTTTATGGGCAGCCGCGTGTGGTGCCGCTTCGGTTGTCCGCTGGCCGCGTACCTGGGCCTGGTGCAACGGTTCAAGTCGCGCTTCCGCATCACCACCAACGGCGGGCAGTGCATTTCCTGCGGCAACTGCTCGGCCTACTGCGAGATGGGCATCGACGTGCGCTGGTACGCGCAACGCGGGCAGGACATCGTGCGTTCCTCGTGCGTGGGCTGCGGCATCTGCTCGGCGGTGTGCCCGCGTGGGGTGCTCAACCTGGAAAACGGCCCGGAGAAAGGCCGCCTG
>JACMKY010000079.1 GCA_014379925.1 Cytophagales bacterium
CGCCTTCTTTTTCGGTGCCCTGGGCGCCTTGCTCACCATCATTCCTTACGTAGGCATCGTCGTGGGGGCCTTGCTGCCGATTCTGATGGCGCTGGTTACGAAAGATTCGGCTTGGTACGCCGCGGGGGTGGCGGGCATCTTTTTTCTGGTGCAAATGTTGGAGGGAAATTTCATTACCCCCAACGTTGTGGGCTCGAAAGTGAGCATCAATCCGTTGGCCGCCATTGTGGGACTGGTGCTGGGGGGCATGCTCTGGGGAGCGGCGGGAATGATTCTGGCCATGCCGTTCCTGGCCGTGCTCAAGGTAGTGTTCGATTCGGTGGAGGCGCTGGAACCCTACGGCTATTTACTGGGAGACTCCAAGGAGGTAACCCAGAACAAGGATCTGGTGGGCGTCACGCCGGAGGAGGAAGGGCAGCCCGTGGTCAGCGGTTCGCGGAGAAGGGAAGCGTGAAACGGCGGACGAGCGACGCCCGGCGCAGTCGCTAGAAGTTCAGGGGATCGAACGATTTGAAGTACCCGTTCATGCGAACGCGCTCCTTGGTTTTCTCCATATCGGCTACAATTGGGATGACGCGCTCCAAATGACCCAGCAAGTACTGTTGACGCGCCGTCTCGGTGGCCAGGGTTAGCACCTCGTACTCCTGCTCCACCGACAAACCGATCTTGTGGGCTATTTCGTAGGAAAGATTCTGCACCCGCTCCACGGCCACGTCCAGTTTGAGTTGGAGGAGGAAATACAACTTACCCAGTTTGTTAAGCACCTCCGCCGTCAGTTGCGCCGGGGCCGGTTCCTCGTTCGATTCGACGAAATCGACCACGCCGCCCGCGTAGAGTTTATCTGCCGCCGGGTTGTCGTACCTTAGCAGGTGGAACACCCGCACGCCCTCCGTCCGAATGTCCATCCGGCCGTCTTCGTGCTTTTTCTCGAGCGACAGGATCTGCATTTCCGTGCCGTAGTCTTCAAGGCGGTTGTTGATGAAGGCGGAAATCCCGAAGGTGGACTGCTGTTCGAGGCATTCGTCCACCAACTGGCGGTAGCGGGGTTCGAAGACGTGCAGGTTCAGCTTTTCGTTGGGATACACCACCAGGTTGAGCGGAAAGAGGGGAAGCATACGTTTGAGTTATGAATTATACATTGTGAACAACGGGGCAATTGATTATCAATTCAACGCGCGTGACCCAACACTCATCACTTATCCTTTTCCGCCTTTTCCACCCGCACGCCCACGCTCATGATGGCCGGGAGGGGGTCCTGCCGCATGTATTGCTTGATTCGGAACGTGTAGGTGCCTTTGCCGGGAAACCGGTAGTTTTGACTGGACAGGATCTGGTGGTCGTAAATGTCGCCCAGGCCGTCGCCCAGGGGCTTGCCGGTCGTGGCGTCGGCCAGCAGCAGTTGCTGCTGACGGGACTGGAGTACTTTGCCGGCGCTATCCTGCAGAAAATAGGTTACGTACAAGTTGTAGTACGGGTAAGACACCGCATTGCGCACGTTGTAGTAGAGATTGTAGGGCCGGGAAGCGTCTTCGATGCGGAAGGTGAAGGAGGGAATCGTATCGATGTACCACAGGTTGTCTTTGAGGTCCACGTTTTTTTCGTACACCCGTTGCTCATCGCAGGCTGACAGGACGAAGAGAAGGGAAATAAGAAGCAGGTATCTGGTCATGGGCAGTCAGCCGTTACTAGCCATCAGCGTTGGCTTATCCGCTGGTCATCGAAAAAATCTACCGGTCGGCCATTAAACATTGCGGCCGACCGGTAGGCGTCAGCGGTTAGGGTTGGGCCGGGGTCGGCGGGCATTCGCGGGTGCGGGTTTGACCACGCCGGGCTCACTGGCACCCGTGGGTACCGACGCATCGGGTTTGCCGGAACCAGTCAGGGCGTTGGGTTTTTTCTTCCGCCGTTTTTTCTTCTTTTCATCACCCGCTTTTTCGCGGTATTTCTGATCCATCCGGGTGAGGTCTTCGTTGAGGGATGCGGGCCCCTTGGATTCCTTCTCCGGCGTCTCTGCCTGCAGCACCTCCAGCGACTCCGCTTTAATGCCCTTGCGGTTGAGGTCCTGGATTTCGCGCACCTTCTCCACCGGAACCGGGTACCAGTTGCTTTCGCTGTCGTAGCCGAACCACATGATCTTCCTGAAAATGTCGGTTTTCTGCAACGTGGCCACGCCCTTGTTGGTTTGCAGGGGTGCGTTAACGGTCGGAATGTCCTTGAGGGCATCCAGGTACGTCTCGAGTTCGTAGTTGAGGCAGCACTTCAGCCGGCCGCACTGCCCCGACAGTTTGCTGGGATTGAGCGAAAGGTTCTGATAGCGGGCCGCCGCCGTGGAGACGCTCTTGAAGTCGGACAGCCAGGTGGAGCAGCACAGTTCCCTTCCGCATACCCCCACGCCCCCGAGCCGTCCGGCCTCCTGGCGCAGGCTGATCTGTTTCATCTCTACCCGAATCTTGAACTCACCGGCCAGCAGCTTGATCAACTCCCGGAAATCCACCCGTTCTTCGGCCGAGTAGTAGAAGGTGGCCTTGGAATTGTCGGCCTGGAACTCCACGTCCGACAATTTCATGTCGAGTTTCAGTTCCTTGACGATCTGCCGCGTGCGGTAAAGGGTAGCCGAATCGCGGGCCCGCGCTTGTTCGTAGCGTTCCAGGTCCCTGGTCGTTGCCCGGCGGTAGATGCTCCGGATGTCCCCGTTGTTTTTGGCCCCTTTCTTGAGCATTTGCAGGCGTACCAGTTCTCCCTGCAAGGAAACGTGGCCGATGTGGTGTCCGTTGGGTACGTCCACCACCACCGGATCGCCGGTCACCAGTTCCAACCGATCCGGGTTGCGGTAGAACTCCTTGCGTCCGCCCTTAAAACGCACTTCCGCCACGTCGAAGGCACCCATTCCGGGCATATCCGCGCCGAATGTACCCATTCCGGCGGAGTACTGCCCGGGCGCTTCCATGTTGCTGAGCCAGTCGAACACGTTCATTTTGTTACACCCTCCCGTACTGCACCCGCCGTTGCTCTGGCATCCGGCCACTTTGCCGTCGGCGTTCCTGGTTCCGCACCCCCCGGAGGAACAGCTTTTACATCCCATCCTTTTTGAGTTTATGAGTTTATGAGTTTATGAGTGGATGAGTGGATGAGTTTACAAACGGAAGAGAACCAGGGGAGGATGAGGTAAGCCAAATTCTATACGCTCATAGACTCATCAACTCCCTTACTCCTAAACTTATAAACTCCTAAACTCCTTGCCCACGAACTCCCAACCGATGTCTTTTCTAAAATACTTGTTATCGTACTCAATCAACCGGGCCGCTTGCTGGGCGTGGCGCAGGGCTTCTTCCAGCGAAGGGGCCAGGGCCGTGACGGCCATCACCCGTCCGCCGTCCGTGACGATTTCCCCCCGGGGGTCGAGCCGGGTGCCCGCGTGAAAAACGGTTACCGGCCCGGTTTCCCGGTGGCCACTGATCGGTTTGCCCTTTTGGTACGCTTCGGGATACCCGCCCGACACCAGCATCACCGTGGCCGCCGCCCGGGCGTCCACCCGCACCGAAACCCGGTGCAGGTTGCCCGTCGCCGCCGCCAGCAGCAAATCTACCAAATCCGATTGAATACGCGGAATGACGACTTCCGTCTCGGGATCGCCCATGCGGGCATTGTATTCGATCACGTACGGCTCCCCCCGCACGTTCATCAACCCGAAGAACAGGAACCCGACGTAGGAGATGCCTTCGGCCCGTAATCCGTCCAGCGTAGGTCGGATGGCGCGTTCTTCTACTTTGCGCATGAACGTGGCATCGGCGAAGGGTACCGGCGAGACGGCTCCCATCCCGCCCGTGTTCAAACCGGTATCGTTTTCGCCGACGCGCTTGTAATCCTTGGCTTCGGGCAGTACCTGGTAGTGCATTCCGTCGGTGAGAACGAAAACCGACAACTCGATGCCGGACAGGAACGCTTCTACTACCACCTTGTTGCCGGCGGCTCCGAACTTTCCTTCCACCAGCATTTCTCCCAGCGCGGCCTCCGCTTCCCCGGTCGTTTCGGCAATGACCACTCCCTTGCCCGCCGCCAGCCCGTCGGCTTTGAGCACCACCGGCAGTGAATGGTGCTTCAGGTATTCCAATCCTTCGGCCAGTTCAAACCGGGTAAACGTGCGCGAAGCCGCCGTGGGAATGCCGTGCCGTTGCATAAACCCCTTTGAAAAGTCCTTGCTTCCCTCGAGCCGGGCCCCGTCGGCCCCGGGGCCTAAGAGCCGGATGTGCCGCAACGCCTCGTGTTCTTCAAAGTAATCACGGATGCCCCGCACCAGCGGCTCTTCCGGCCCGACGACAATGAGGTCGATTTGGTGCCGGAGCGCTGCCTCCGCCAGGCGTTCAAACTCGTTAACGCCGATGGGAAGGTTGGTGGCTACCGAGGCGGTGCCGGCGTTGCCCGGCGCGACGAACAACCCGCGGCACCGCGGACTCTGGGCCATCTTCCAGGCAAACGCGTGTTCCCGGCCACCCGAACCGAGGATGAGAATGTTCATTGTAATGATTAATGACGAATGACGAATGGGGGATGACGAGTGTTTTCATTAATCATTCGTCATTTACCATTATTCATTAATTGGCTACTTCCGAGATGAATTTGATTCGCATCAGGCGGAGTTCTTCTTCGGAGAAATCGTCGGCTCCCAGCGTGTTGACCGCCACCTGGATGTTGTCGGTTTCGGCACCCATGAAGTAGTCGTAGATCTCGTCCTGCCGGTCGTTGTCCATGAGCTGGTTGACGTAGTAGTCCAGGTTGAGGCGGGTGCCGGAATAGCAGATGTGTTCAATCTCCCCCAGCAATTCGGCCATGGTGATGCCCTTGGCGTCGGCGATTTCTTCCAGGTCGATCTTCCGGTCGATTTGTTGAATGATGAATATCTTGGTCTTTGACTTGTTGACGGCCGATTTCACGACCACTTCCGAAGCCGTTTCGATCTCATTTTCCTCCACGTACTTGGCAATCAGGTCCACGAACGGTTTGCCGAATTTGGTGACCTTGCCCACCCCCACGCCGTTGATCTGGCCCAGTTCCTCTTTGTTGGTGGGGTAGGTGGTGGCCATTTCTTCCAGGGAAGGGTCCTGGAAGATCACGTAGGGAGGCAACCCTTTTTCCTTGGCCACCTTCTTGCGAAGGGCCTTGAGCAGTTCAAACAGGACTTGGTCGTGGGCCTTGGCGGGCGTATTCAACAGTTCCTTGTCCTCCTCCTCTTCCTCGGTCACGTTGGAGTAATCGTGGTCCTTGGAGAGGGTAACCGGGTAGGAAGCCTCCGGGAAAGCCAATCCCTTCTCCGTCACTTTGAGAATGCCGTAGTTGTCGACGTCCTTTTCCAGGAAGTGGTAGAGCGAAACCTGCCGGAACACCGAAGCCCAGTGGTTGGCCTCTTGGTCTTGCCCCTTGCCGTACACCTCCAACTGGTGGTGCCCGTAGCTGGTCACGTACTGGTTTTCCACGCCCCGCAACACGTCCACCAGGTGGGGGATGCCGAACCGCTGATCGGTCAGCAGGGTGGCTTTCACGGCCAGTGCCACCTGGTCCTGCGCCTCGAACTTCTCTTTGGGACGCAGGCAGTTGTCGCAGTAGCCGCAGTCCCGGTCCACGTGCTCGCCGAAGTAGTGCAGCAACTGACGGCGGCGGCAGACCGACAGTTCGGCGTAGGAGACGATCTCTTGCAGCAGGTACTTGGCGTTGTCGCGCTCGGTGACGGGCTTGTCCTTGTTGAACTTCTCCAGCTTCAGGATGTCGTTGTAGCTGTAGAACATCACGCAGTTGCCTTCCAGCCCGTCGCGGCCCGCCCGGCCCGTTTCCTGGTAGTAGCCCTCCAGCGATTTGGGCGCGTCGTAGTGGATCACGAAGCGGACGTCGGGCTTGTCGATGCCCATGCCGAAGGCGATGGTGGCCACGATCACGTCCACTTCCTCGTTAAGGAAGGCGTCCTGGTTGGCCATCCGCACGTTGCCGTCCAGGCCGGCGTGGTAGGGGAGGGCCTTGATGTCGTTGACGTTGAGCAGTTCGGCGATCTCCTCTACCTTCTTGCGGCTCAGGCAGTAGATGATGCCCGACTTGCCCTTGTGGTGCTTGATGTACTTGATGAGTTGCTTCTTGGTGTCCATCTTGGGCCGCACCTCGTAGTAGAGGTTCTTGCGGTTGAAGGAGGTCTTGAACAGGGCTGCCTCCTCCATCTGGAGGTTTTTCTGGATGTCGAGCTGCACCTTGGGCGTGGCGGTGGCCGTGAGGGCGATCACCGGCAGGTTGCCCAGGTTTTCGATGATGTGCTTGATCTTGCGGTATTCGGGCCGGAAGTCGTGGCCCCATTCCGAGATGCAGTGGGCCTCGTCGATGGCGACGAACGAAAGGTGGGCCTTTTGCAAAAAGGCCAGGTTCTCTTCCTTGGTCAGCGATTCGGGCGCTACGTAGAGCAGCTTGACCACCCCGCCCAGGGTGTCCTTCTTCACTTTGGTCATCTCCGCCTTGGAGAGCGTGGAGTTGAGGAACTGGGCGTTCACGCCCACGGCATTCAACTGGTCTACCTGGTTTTTCATCAGGGCGATGAGGGGGGAGATCACGATGGCCGTCCCTTCGCTGACAATGGCGGGCAATTGGTAGCACAACGATTTTCCCGCCCCCGTGGGCATGATCACGAAGGTGTTGATACCCGAGAGAATGCTCCTGATAATTTCTTCCTGGGCGCCCCTGAACTGACTGTAACCGAAAACTTCCTTTAAACGCTCTTTTAAATTTGCACTCACTAATTGATTTACTGACATCTTCTTATCCCAAAAAAATAGCGTTGACTGATTTTCCTCTCGAAGGTTTGTTGATTCCAAAGTTAAGGAATAAGCGTCCACAATTGGTAATTAAGGCAAAATAATCACATCGGCATTCCGCTCCCTGCGCCGGGGGCGGATTTCGTATTCTGCCGCCAAATGGTTAACTAGCACCCCGTAAAATACTCCCTCAAAACGCATGGAAAATAAGTATGTGATCATCATGGCGGGCGGCGTGGGAACGCGGTTCTGGCCCTTCAGCCGCACGGATTTCCCCAAACAATTCCAGGACGTGCTGGGAACCGGCCAATCGATGCTGCAACAAACCGCCGGGCGGTTCGACGGCATCTGCCCCCCCGAAAACATCTACGTCGTCACCAGTACCGAATACAAGTCGTTGGTGCAGAAACAGTTGCCCTACCTTTCGGAAGACCAGATCCTGCTCGAACCCGTGCGCCGCAACACGGCCCCTTGCATTGCCTACGCCTGCTACAAGATCGCCGTCAAGAACCCGCGGGCCAACATCGTGGTGTCGCCCGCCGATCACGTGATCCTCAAAGAAACCGATTTTGCCGCCACCATCCAGGAAGCCCTGCGGGCCACCGAAAACCAGTCCATTCTGGTGACGCTGGGCATCAAGCCGAGCCGCCCCGACACCGGCTACGGCTACATCCAGTACCACACCGACAAGACGGAAGGGGTGAAGAAGGTGAAGATCTTCACCGAAAAGCCGCCCCTGGAGATGGCCAGGGAATTCCTGGAAAGCGGGGATTTCGTCTGGAACGCGGGCATTTTCGTCTGGAACGTACAAACCATCCTCGCCAACTTCAACCAACACATGCACGAGATGGCCGAAATTTTCGCCGAAGGCCAGAGCGAGTACTACACCGACAGGGAAGAAGCTTTTATCAAGAAAGCTTACTCGCAGTGCAAAAACATCTCGATTGACTACGGCATTATGGAAAAGGCCGAACACGTCTACGTGCTGCTGAGCGACTTCGGCTGGTCAGACCTGGGCACCTGGAAGTCGCTCTACGACGTGGCCGGCAAGGATGCCAACCAGAACGTAGTGGATGCCAACGTGATGCTCTACGATACCAAGAACTGCATCATCAAGGTGGGGAAGGACCGGCTGGTGGCCATCAACGGGCTGGACGGCTACATTGTGGCCGAGTACGGCAACGCGCTGCTGATCTGCCGGAAGGAAGAAGAACAACGCGTGAAGGACTTCGTGGCCGACGCCAAGAACAAAGGGGCGGAATTCGTGTAAGGGAAGGCCGTAATTCTGCATCGTCGAGCGGGTTTGGGCTCGGCTTTTCTAAACCGCGATTCAGCGGGCTGAATGACCAGAACCGGGATAATCAGACATTCTGTTTTTCCAAACGGGCTTAACAACTCATTCCACGTCAACCCCTCCGGAGGGGTTGACGTGGAATGAGCGGCCAATGCGTCTGACAAGAAAAGGTCCGGTAGTGTGGCCGATTTACTGCACCGCATCCCTACGAAGTAGCCGCGTCGGCCCGGCCGAAGCAGGCTGGTGAACCCCGAACTCGTTCTCCTCGGGCGTCATTTACCCGGCGGGAAACCTTCGTCTGATTGGTTGAACGGGCAGTAAAAACGGGTACGTGCTTAAGGCAGCAGCACCCGGTCGACGACGTGAACGACCCCGTTGGTGGCCAGGATGTCGGCGGAAGTTACGCTGGACGCCTGGTTGTTGTTGCTCTTGCCCAGCACCGTTACGGCAGTGCCAGTCACCGTCGTACGCACGGTGCCGCCCTGCGCCGTCGTCACGTCGGTCGCGTTGGGGACGATCGGCGAGAAAACCCGGCCCGGTACCACGTGGTAGGTTAAGATATTGGCCAGGGTGGCGGGTGACGCTGCGTTGATGGCGGCTTCATTGGCAAAGCCCGCCGCCTGGAAGGCCGCGTTGGTGGGGGCAAATACCGTCAAGCCGCCTGTTGAAGAAGACGACAGCGTGTTGACCACCATATTGCCCGCCCGCAGGGCGGCGGCCACCAGTAAGCTCAGCGCCGGATTGTCCTGCGCCAGTTCCACGATGCTCTGGGTGGGCGGACTCAGCACCCGGTCGATGACGTGAATGACGCCGTTGGACGCGGCTACGTCCGCCTGCGTAACCCG